>CAKPAZ010000016.1 GCA_934133195.1 uncultured Bacilli bacterium
GGACTTAAGAATCCTTATGTTGATTATTTAACTAATTAACATTTATTTTTGTTGCATTTCAAATTACAATTTAGTAATATAATATGATATGATATAATATAGATGAGATAGAATTACAAATACTAAGTTTGCTTTTAACATACTTAGCATCATAGTCCTAGACATAAACAAAAGCTCTCTTAGTTGTAAGAGGGCTTTTTCTGCCTAATTTTATATTATCTTGAAAGGAGGAACGAAATAGAAAAACTATAAATGGTAAAATTCATTATATTCGTTAATTTAAAGAAACAATGAAAGTAGGAGGAGAAAAAATGAGAAAAATTAAAATTATAATTACATTATTTGTAATGTTACTAACTTGTGGTATGTTTTCATCGTGTACCGAGAAAGACATGGATTCAGAAATTTCTAAAAAGATTAAACAATTAGATGTTAATAACAGAGTAATAATAAATGAATTGGAAAAAACATCACCATTAACAGAAATTAAGGATCAAACCCAAGACAATATTATTTTTGAATACATAAATTTAAATGAATTAGCTTTAAATAAACAAGAAGAAATACTTATAGCGAGAATTTACTATTACAAGAATGATGTATTCTATAGTGATGTATTAACAATCTATCCAAACACAAAATTAGATATTAAAAAAGAGATAATTAATTTTTGTAAAGATAGATTTGATTTTATAAAGAAAGAAGAAACAAAGGAAAACAAACTATTTACTCCATTCCTTAGTTCTTATCAAAAGACTGTTTTTAAACCATATGGTTATATGGAAAATAGTTTTACAACAAAAAAGTATCGACCTAATGATGATACAACATTATATTTAGTTGAAGCTACTTCAGAGTTTACTCCTGGTAGAGGTGTAAATGCTAGTGAAAAAACTAAGTATAATGATAACACAATGACTAAATCAGGATTTGTTCATATAAATGCTAAAAGATATGTAAAAACAAATAACAAGAATCAAAAACTATATGGTGGATTAACTTGTATCAAAGATACATGGCCACAAACATCAAATGGTACTACTGAAATAAGATCAACTTTTTCACCTAATTTATGCTTTGGCTATTCATATTTAAATGGATTTAGTTTAAAGAATTCCCAACTTCCAGGAGTTGTAGGAATAGGAGATCAAATTGATTATGCATATAGTAAACCTTATACAAAGAATTTCCCAAAACTATCAAATCAACATGATCCCGAAGATTATAACAAATATCAATGGTCATTTATTTGTAATGATGAAAATTCAACCCAATCAAAGTTTACTTTAAATACTGGCTATATGTTTGAAATGAATAACACAGGTCATGATTTCTTAGGTGAAGGACAATTTACTTTAGAATTTAATTTACGAATGCAACTTATAACTAATGGTAAATTAAATACTTTCAATAATACTTTTGTAATAAATTGGGAATAATATCACAATTTTAACTTAGCATAATTTTTCCTTTTTCGATAAAAAAGTGGTATAATAATGTAGAAAAATTGGAGGGGAAATTATGTTTGGTCCAAAAAATCCTGAGATTGCTTGTGGTATGTGGTCTCTAACATATATTATCGCATTAATCGTAGTAATTACATTTATTGTAGGTGGTTTATATCTATCTAGAAAAATGACACATAAAGGAGTAAGAAACGTATTAATTTTTGATGCGGTGTTTGCTTCAACAACTGAAATAATAAAAATGATTTTTATTGGCGTAAACTACGGCATAAAAAAAGTTGAATTTGTTCCTTTATATTTTTGCTCACTTTTCATTTATATGAGTTTCTTTGCAATATCAAAAAATGAAACCATTAAAAAAACAGGTCTTGCCTTCCTTTTCTATGGTGGAATTGTTGGAGCATTATGCTTCTTCATTTATCCAAGTGCATGCATACCTAATTATCCAATTTATCATTTTATGTGCATTAGAACTCTTATGTATCATGGCTTAATGATTTATACAGGAATCTTAATTGTTATGAGAGGATACTATAACCCTTGTAAAGAAGATATTAAAAAATATGTTATTTCATTAACAATCATTTCACTACTTGCTTATATTTGTAATAATCTATTTGGATATGATTATATGTACATATCAAAACCAATGGGTCTTTATATTAGTCAAGTAATATATGATTTTAACCCATATTTATATCCATTCCTTGCGATGATAGTTGAGGTATCACTTCCTGTTATTGTTACATCACTTGCTTATAAACTTATTAAAAAGATAAAAGCACCTCAGGCTGAAACTGTAGAACAATAAAAATTGAATAAAATAAAAACGCTGGTATGATTCCAGCGTTTTTTTGTTTTAAGATTAATTAAATTTTATGGTTGTGATTTCCATTGTTATTATAGCTCCCACGCTTATGGTGGGGGATCACCTGTTGTTAAAACTCCCTCGCTTACGGTGGGGGATCACCTGTTGTTAAAACTTCCACGCTTACGGTGGGGAATCACCTGTTGTTATAGGTTTCCCTATCAATAATATTATAGCATAAATTTAAAGGTGTGTCAATAAATTATAAAAAGTTAGTGTTTCGGATTTAAGAAATACTAACTTTTATTTTAAGATTATACAGTTAAGTCACCATCATTAATTAAATGTAATTTTCTAAATAGTAAATCAACTAAAAATACTAAAATTCCAGGTAAAATGATTTGGAGACCAAAAATACCAACCCATGTTTGCCATGTATTTCCCATTGATGAGAAAGTACCAATTTGACCAACTAAACCAGCAGTTCCCATTCCTGCGCTTGAGCCCATACAAATAAGCTTTAACCACATTGTTGAGACAGGACCAAGAATGGCACTTACAATGATAGTAGGAAGCCATATAATTGGTTTCTTTAAAATGTTTTTAAATTGTAACATTGAAGTACCAATACCAATAGAGATTACCATTCCAATTGGATTATCTTTTCTTGATTGTACAGCAAATCCAACCATTTGACATGAACATCCAACAATTGCGGCTCCAGATGCAAGGATTAAACCTGAATATTCTGGCATGTTAATAGCTTCCGATAGTGGTACACTACCTAAATTAAATACCATTGCGGCAATGGCAGCACTAGATATTGGGGCAGTTAAAGCCATTCCCATTAATACTGCAACCACGGCTCCCATAATAAGTGGTACAGCATTAGTACCATAATTAACTAGCCATTGGATTCCATAAGTAACGTAAATTAAAGGATAACGTACAAGCATTGAGAAAATAGTGCCAACGATAATTCCAAATAGAGGAATAATTAAAATATCAACTGGAGTTTTCTTTCTAAATACAAGTTTCATTAATACCGCAACAATAATACAAACAATGTATACAGTTAACGGATCACCAACTTTGATGGCATCAGAATAGATGTTATCGGTTACAAACTTTGTTGATAAAGAAAAGTATGCGGCTATTTCTCCAACCCCGCCAATAACAATTGTATCAAGAGGTTTAAGTTTAAGAGTTAAAGCAATCCCAACACCAATTCCTGCTCCAGTTAAGATTTGGAGAACAAACGATGCTCCAGATTTTCCATCACCTAAGGCTTTTCCAATCAACTCGCAAAATCCATTATTACCCTTTAAGAATAATTGTCCGATGGTCGCAATAATAGTTCCAATAATAAGGGTTGCGAAAAGTCCATAAGCCATACCATTTAAAGTAGTAATAAAAAAGCTTAAAATCTTGTTTTCTTTTTTTCCTTTTTCGATAGTTATATTTTCTTTTTTATCCATAATTATAATTTCCTTTTTTTATATTTCAACATATTATATCAAAATTAATAAAAAAAATCTATTTTAGTGATTTTAAACAATAAAAACTAATGATAATTTATTTGTTAAAAATAGCAATATGTGATATAATAATATGAATAAATAATATAAAAAATAAGGTATACATTATGACTCAGACAGAACAATTAGAAAAAGGAAGGATTCTTCCTTTAGTATTTAAATTAACAATACCTGCAGTTATTGCTCAACTAATAACTTTCCTTTATAATATTGTCGACAGAATGTATGTCGCAAAAATTGAAGGACATGGAATGGAAGCTTTAGCTGCCCTTGGCATTGTATTACCAATAACATTAATAATGACAGCATTTGCGAACCTTATTGGTCTTGGTGGATCTCCAAGAGCTAGCATGAAATTAGGGGAGAAAAATATTGAAGAAGCAAACAAAATCTTTAATACTTCCTTTGTTTTATTATTCTTAATCGGTATTATCTTATGCATTATTCCTATATGTCTTGCTGAAAAGATAATAACATTATTTGGATGTCCACAATCAGCCATTCCTTTCGCAACCTCTTATTTAAAAATCTATGCGATTGGTGCTTTGTTTGTAACTCTATCACAAGGATTAAATCCTTTCATTACAGCTCAAGGCTATTCTATTATTGCAATGCTTTCCACTTTGATTGGAGCAATCATTAATATTGTACTTGACCCAATCTTTATTTTTACATTTAAGATGGGAGTAGATGGTGCAGCTCTCGCAACAATCATTTCTCAGTTTATTTCATTTATTTGGATTATTCTATTTTTTACTTCAAAAAAGAGTCTTTTCAAATTTAATGTTAAACAAATGAAATTAAATGGCAAAAGAATTTTTAGTATTCTATCTTTAGGGTTTTCTCCTTTCATTATGACTATTACCGAATGTGCTATTCAAATTGTATTTAACATCAACCTAAATGCATCAACTCTTGGTGATAAAGATTATACTGCCGCTCTAACCATAATGCTTAGTGCTTTACAGTTAATATCACTTCCCCTAAATGGTTTAGGATATGGAATGCAACCATTTATTAGTTATAACTATGGAATGGGAAATGCTAAAAGATTGAAAGAAGGAGTAAAAACAGTAACCATCATTGCCTTTGTTTTCGCAATCCTAACCTGGTCACTTTCCCTTCTATTTCCAGAAATCTATGCATACATGTTTAACGCGAGTCCAAGTGTTACTAAAATTGTTAAATCCTATTGTCCATTCTTTTTGATGGGGTCAATTATGTTCTTTGTTCAAATGACTCTTCAAAATATTAATGTGGCCTTAGGACAAGCCGCATCAGCATTAATTCTCGCAGTAACTAGAAAAGTGATAATTTTAATTCCACTTTGTTTTATCTTAACGCATTTTCTAGGATTTAAAGGAGTCTATATGTCAGAAGGTATTGCAGATCTAGTAGCTGGAACTATTACAACTATTGTTATATTTATAACTTTTCCTAAAGTATTTAAGAAAAGAGAACAAGAAGTACAAAAACAAAAAGGAGGCCTAACCAATGAATTATAAAATTTCTTTTCATACCAACTATAAAGGAAAAGCCACTGATATTTGGTACAATAAATTTAAAACGTTAACTTTTGGTCTTTTCATCTTTTTCGTCTTTTTCATTTTAGGTACTTACCTATCGTTTATTGATTACAATAGAGTTATAACAAGAAGTAGTAAATTCTGGGGATACATTTGTTTTGTTATATCGGTAATTAGTTTATTCTTGAGTCCTTTTCTTGCTTTATTTAAAAAAGTTAACAAAGGCTTTATTGAAATGATATCTTTTACTTTTATAAAAGAAGAAGGTAGCGATGAATGGAAATGCTTAGTTGAAGGTCCTCAAAGAAAAGAATATTTCAAAGAAGAATATAATATAAATATGATAACTAAAAATAAAAGATATTTTGTTATCAGTATGATTGGTGGAGATACCTATTACATACCATCTAGAATTCTAAATGAACATGAAACAGACTTTTTAAGAAATACTTTACAAGAAATCAGAGAAAAAAGAACGATAAAAACTAATAATAAATAATTATATACTTGTAATCAAAACATAAGTATGGTATAATTATAAATGAATAAAAATTAAGGAGGAAGAAAAATGAATTATTGTCGTAAATGTGGACTTGAACTAAAACAAGATGATAGCTTCTGTCCAAACTGTGGTGCTGACCTTACAGAAAATGAAGAAAGAAAATTTAAAGAAAATGAGGCTTCCGAGACTCCAAAAAAAGGAAAAAACAAAAATTCTTGGATCCCACTCGCAATGGGAATTCTTGCGACTTTTAACACATTACTTTATGTTATAATGATTTTTGGAAGACGTACTGGAAATCTTTATGTTTCTGGTGGAGAACTTACCTATCTAATGTTTGTTAATGTACTATGTGGTGTAGGCCTCTCATATTTATTTTCAATCATTACAGGAATTAAGTATTTAAAAATTGATGGTGTTTTATCTAAAAAATCTTTAATTGGCTTAATCTTAGGATCTGTTTCAACAGTTACTATGATGCTATTATTTGTAATTGTATATTTCATCTAATAAATAGAAATATAATTATAGATTAATAGAAAATTAAGGAGATTAAAAAATGAATTATTGTCGTAAATGTGGATTTGAATTAAAACAAGATAATAGTTCCTGTCCTAACTGTGGTGCTGACCTTACAGAAAATGAAGAAAGAAAAATTAAAGAGACTAAAACTTCCGAGGCTTTAAAAAATGAGAAAAGTCAAAGACCTTGGATACCGCTTATACTAGGAGCCATTGCATTTATTAACACAATACTTTATGTTATAGTAGTAGTTAATGATCATAGTCAACATTGTTGTACCGACCATGGATATTCCTATCTACTGCTTGTTAATGTGCTATGTGGTGTAAGCCTCTCATATTTATTCTCAATCATTACAGGAATTAAGTATTTAAAACATAATGGCGTTTTATCAAAAATATCTTTAATAGGATTAATCCTAGGATCAGTTGCTACCCTTGCTATGATGCTATTAATTCTATTTAGATACTTTGTATAATAACTAAAGAAAGGAAGAAAGAAATGAAATATTGTAAAAATTGTGGTCAAGAATTACCAGAAGAGGCAGATTTTTGTACAAACTGTGGTGAACAATGCTATTACAGAGTTGAACCAACTCATCAACCTCAAGCAAATGCTAATAATAATTCAACTTTAAAAAATGTAGCTTTAGCATTTATGATTGTAGCAACAGTTACATCCGCAGCAATGCTTATACCTCTTTGTTGGTGTATTCCTATGACTGTCTCTTATTCAAAAAAAATTAAAGCTGGTGAACCCGTATCAACAGGATTTAAAATTTGTACTTTAATCTTTGTTAACGTGGTAGCAGGGGTTTTGATGCTTGTTGATAATCAAGAATAAAAAAGAAGGGATAATATGAAAAAACAAACAGCAGGAAGAAAAAATTTAGGTCAACTTGCACCTAAGTTCGCAGAATTAAATGATGATATTTTATTTGGAGAAGTATGGTCAAGAGAAGATAAACTATCTCTTCGTGATCGTAGTTTAATTACAATCAGTGCTTTAATGGCTCAAGGACTTTACCCTCAAGTAAAATCCCACTTAATAATGGGAAAAGAACATGGACTTACAAAAGAAGAAATCGTAGAAGTCGTAACTCAACTTGCTTTTTATACCGGATGGCCTAAAGCATGGAGTGTATTTCCTCTTGTAAATGAAGTTTATGGAGATGATACAGTCAAAGAAATTCATGGTGGAGCTTTTGGTATGGGTGAACCTAATGTTAATTTTTCTAAATACTTTATTGGAAAATCTTACTTAAACCCACTTACAAATAAAGTTCTTCCCATTTGCAATGTTACATTTGAACCAGGATGTCGTAATAATTGGCATATCCATAACGCAAAAAGTGGTGGTGGTCAAATCTTAATTGTTGTTGAAGGCGAAGGATGGTATCAAGAAGAAGGAAAAGAAGCAAGAAAACTTCATGTTGGTGATATCGTTGAAATCCCTGTCGGTGTTAAACATTGGCATGGTGCAACAAGCAATAGTTGGTTCTCTCATCTTGCGATTGAGGTACCAGGAATTGAAACATCAAATACTTGGTGTGAACCAGTAACCGATGAAGAATATCAAAAATTAAAATAATTTTATAAATACTATTGATTTTAATAAACGTTAGTGCTATAATATTAAGTGTAGTGTACATCTAATATTATGGCACTAAAATTTTAGAAAAGATGTCTTTTCTTTTCTTTAAATAACATAGTTAGCAATAGCTAACAGAAGGGGTAATATGGCAAACAAAACATTAGTATTAATAAGACATGGTGAAAGTGTATGGAATAAAGCTAATTTATTCACAGGTTGGACCGATGTAGATCTATCAGAAAATGGTAAAAATGAAGCAGATCTTGCTGGTAAAACCTTAAAAGAAAACGGATATGATTTTGATATTTGTTATACATCATATCTAAAACGTGCAATCCACACTTTAAATCATGTATTAGAAGCACTTGATTTAGAGTACTTACCAGTCATCAAAAACTGGCGATTAAATGAAAGACACTATGGAGCTTTACAAGGCTTAAACAAGAGTGAAACAGCTGAAAAGTATGGGGAAGACCAAGTAAAAATATGGCGTCGTTCCTTTGATGTTCGTCCTCCAGTATTAGAAAAAACTGATGAACGTGCACCAATTAATCAAAAAATGTATAGTAAAGAAAATCCAAATGAACTTCCACTTACAGAAAGTTTGGAAGATACTATCAAAAGGGTAGTACCATACTATGAAAATGAAATAAAACCACATCTTGAAAACAATGAAAAAGTCTTAATCGTAGCTCATGGTAACTCATTAAGAGCCCTTGTAATGTACTTAGAACATCTAACAAAAGAAGAAATTATTGGTCTAAACATTCCTACCGGTATTCCTCTAGTAATAGAATTTGATGATAATTTCAATGTTGTAAAAAAGGAATTCTTAGGTGATCAATCTTTAATCGCGGCTAAAATGAACCAAGTCGCAAACCAAGGTAAAGCTCACTAATAAATAAAAAAAAGATATACTAACAATGAATAAAATTCGGTTAGTGTATCTTTTTTAACTTTACTTTTTTCTTCAAATATGGTAAAATAATTATATAAAAATTGATTATATTTTTAAAATAACAATCAACAAATAGGAAAAAATCAAATAGCAAAGAAAGGAGAAAACAATGAAAAAGGTAATAAATATCATAAAATCTATCCCTTGGTATGGTTGGGTTTTATCAATTGGATTATTTGTACTTCAGTATTTTCTATATTTACTAGCCCCTATAATATCCAATGCTTTAGGCCTAACTTCGGTTTGTCCTAAAATTGATAAACTAGATAATCTCATGCCTCAGGTTAAAATATTTGTAATACCTTATGTTTTCTCATATGTCTTTTGGATTTGTGGAAACCTTGCGGTATCAATTACTTCTAAAGAGAATTTCATAAACTATATTATAGGTTTAGTCTCTGCTTATTTAATAGGTTTTCTTATTTTTATTTTTCTACCTACTTACATCTCAAGAGTAGATGAAGGATTATATAAAACCTTAGGTAATGATTTATTATCAAATATTCTCAAGATGGTTTATGATAATGATGGTAAAGATATTGGTGTAAACTTATTTCCAAGTTACCACTGCTTAATTAGTACTTACTGCTATTTAGGAATTAGAAAACAAGAAAACATAAATAAAAAATTTAAGATCTATACAATTATTATGATCTGTTTAATCTGTTTATCAACACTTTTTACTAAACAACATTATATACTAGATATGATTTGTGGTATTGCTATTAGTATCTTTACATATTCTATTGTAAAACTAATAAATCCAGCAAATAAATTAACTAAAAAAACAAACCAAGAAATGAAAGGAACATTATGATTTACTATTATAAGAAAAACCGTAATATTCAAGATAGATTAGTTGATGGTCTTTTATTTGGTGAAAAAGTCTTAGGGAAAAAAGTCTTTAACAAAGATGGTTCACCTTCTAAATTCTACCTAAAACAAGGTAAAGACTATGAAGTAGATCCTAAAATAAAAGAAATATTTGATTTATCAGAGATAGATAAAAATGTATACTTAATGGATTCAGAAAAACCTGGTAAAGTAATTATCTATGTCCATGGTGGAGCCTACTGGTTACAACCTTTATATTTCCACTATCGTATGATTCATAACATTATCAAAGAAACTGGTGGTGTATGTATCATTCCTATTTATCCTAAAGCTCCATATGCTACTTATAAAGATGTGTATGCTTTTATAGAACCCATCCTTGACAAATACATAAAAATGGTAGGACTTGAAAACATCATTTTAATGGGAGATTCAGCAGGTGGCGGTTTTATCATCTCTTTAGGAATGAAACTAGAAAAAGAAAATAAAGAATCCCCAAGGATTATCGCAATATCCCCATGGTTAAATCTAAACTGTACAAACAATGTTTATGATCCCATGTTAAAAGCTGATGTCTTAACTAAACAAGGAAAGATATACGCAGATGATCTTCCCCTAGATAGTCCTTTGATTTCTCCTTTATTTGGTGATGCTAGTAAACTAAAAGATGTAATGATTATAACGGGTACTCATGACATTCTATCTAAGGATGCAATTGCTTTTGAAAAGAAAAATCCTCAAGTTAATGTTTATGTCTATCCTAAAAGGAATCATGACTTCCCCCTATATCCAATAGGGACTGGATCAAATGATGCAATCCAAAAAATAATTAATAAAATAAATGAATAATGAGGTGAAATTTATGAATGAAACTTTAAACACATTACTTACAAGAAGAAGTATTAGAAAATTTAAACCAGATATGGTAGAAGAAAGTGTTCTTGATGAAATAATGAAAGCTGGAACTTACGCTCCAACTGGAATGGGAAAACAAAGTCCTATTATCATCTGTATTAAAGATAAAGAACTACTTGATGAAATAAGAAAAGAAAATGCGAAAGTAATGAATAGAGATGGTGTAGATCCTTTCTATGGAGCTCCAGTAATTATTATGGTCATTGCTTTAAATGTACCAACTGCCGTATATGATGGAAGTTGCGTTATCGACAACATCATGAATGCTGCCTGGTCACTTGGTGTAGGTTCATGTTGGATTCACCGAGCTAAAGAAGAAATGGAATCACCATTTGGTAAAAAACTTCTAGAAAAACTAAATCTAGAAGGTGATTACATTGGCATCGGTCATGTAGCTTTAGGTTATATTGATGGTGAGGTTCCAAGTCCAAAACCAAGAAAAGAAAACTGGATATACAAACTATAGATAATCATAAAAAGGTACCATTTCATAAGAAATGATACCTTTATTTTAAAATCTTCGATGTTGAAAACTCTTAATCCAATCTTTTGTATAGAGATATAACTCTTCAAGAGTAATCGTTGTATAATCGCGACAATACTTAACATATTCACAAATTAAACCTTCAATGAATATGGTAATTTCCACATTCATATGTGTCTTATTCTTTACAAGAGGATCATTATTACAAATCTCTAAGATCTTGTTAATCGCAAGCGTTGTAAGTCTTCTTGTTGAAAAGATGAAATCATTAGATTTACAAAGTAAACGATAGTTATAATTGTTATCTTTAATAAAATTAAAGAAAACATCAATGAAAGTTTCAATTGAATTAGAGTTAAGTAAAGTGGCATTATCAAAGAAATGAGAAATCAACTCATTTTCATAGTCTTCAGCAACCCCATAAATATCATCATAATGAGAGTAGAAAGTACCACGACTAATGTCAGCACGTTCACATAATTCTTTAACGGAAATACTGCTTAATTCTTTTTTTTCTGATAACATTTCGGCGAAAACGTCTTTAATGAGAGTTCTTGTTTTAAAAGAAGAGTTATTTAAGTTTTTAGCTTTCATGTACAAATCCCCTAACAGTGTTCACATTTAGACAGTAAAAACTGTTGTGTCCTTTCTTTTTCTTTTCAACAATATTATAATAGATGTAGTTTCAAAAGTCAACAAGGATAATAATTTTTTAAGAAGGAAGTGATATAATGCATATTATTGAAGTTCAAAATTTAACAAAAGATTACGGTCATGGTCGTGGTGTATTTGATGTCAGTATCCATGTAGATAAAGGTGAAGTCTTTGGTTTCTTAGGACCTAATGGAGCTGGTAAATCTACTACCATCCGTCATTTAATGGGATTTTCAAAACCTGATAAAGGAAGTACAAAAATAGAGGGATATGAAACATTTAATAAGTACTATGAAATTTTAAATCATGTTGGTTACATTCCAGGTGAAATTGCTCTACCTCAAGGATTAACGGGATGGGAATTCTTAAGGATGATGCAAGATCTTCAAAAAATTCATGATGAAAAACGTTTAAACTACCTACTTGACTTATTTGAACTAAATGATGTAATTTTAAAAGATGAAACCAAAAGAATGAGCTTAGGTGTAAAAAGAAAACTTGCAATCGTTGCGGCATTCATGTCAGACCCTGATGTCTTGATTCTTGATGAACCAACCAGTGGACTTGACCCCGTAATGCAAGAAGTGTTTGTTAAGTTCATCCATGAAGAGAAGAAACGTGGTAAAACCATTCTTTTATCAAGTCACATCTTTTCTGAAATTGATTCAACATGTGACCGAATTGCGATAATTAAAGATGGAAGAATTGTTTCCGAATTTATCGCTGATGACTTAAAGCATGCAACAAGAAAATTCTATACCATTGAGTTTAACACAAATAGTGACTTAACTGAATTCTTAGATAAAGTTAGAAGATTAAGTTCTTTCCAAATCTACAATGAAGAAGAAACGAAATGCTTTATTTCCATTGAGGATAAAGAACTTAATGATTTAATTGATTTACTATCTGAATATGAAGTAAAAACATTTAGTAACAAACGTGAATCTCTAGAAGATTACTTTATGAAGTTCTATAAAGAAGATAAAGATTATGGAGGTGCCATAAAATGAGTTTAATTGAATTACATGATTTAACTAAAGATTATGGAGAAAAAAAGGGAATCTTTAATCTAAATCTAAACATTGAAAAAGGGGAAATGGTTGGATTTGTTGGAACCAATGGTTCTGGTAAAACAACTACCATCCGTAACATTTTAGGTTTTATTAAACCAACAAGTGGATCCGTATCGGTTAATGGCCTATCTTCATGGGAACATTCAGCAGAAATCGCAAAAATGATTGGTTATGTACCTGGTGAAATTGCCTTCCCAGATCTTCATACCGGAACGGAATTCTTAAAATCACAAGCTGAATTCTTACATTTAAAAGACATGAGTTATGCGAATGAACTAATTGAAAGATTACAACTTGATCCATCTGCCAACCTAAGACGTATGAGTAAAGGAATGAAACAAAAAACTGCCTTAGTCGCCGCCTTAATGAATGATGCTCCAATAATCATCTTAGATGAACCAACTACAGGACTTGACCCATTAATGCGACAAACTTTCCTTGATATCATTAAGGAAGAACACAAAAAAGGTAAAACCATCTTTATGAGTAGTCATAGTTTTGAAGAAATTGAATCAACCTGTGATAAGGTGGTTCTAATAAATAATGGTCATATTATTGATGTATGTAGTATGAATGAAATTAGAAATCGTCCTCAAGTAGAATTTAAAATTGAATTCTATAAAGAAGAAGATTATCAAAACTTCCAAAATGAAGGATTTGAAATAATCAGAAGACAAGAACAATACAATCAAGTAACTATCCGTATCAATAAAACTGATACAACCAAACTTTTAAAAATACTTAAAAAATATAATGTAAAGTTTATATCGGAATTACCATATACACTTGAAATGCATTTTAGAAATATATTATTAAATAAGAAGGTGAATTAAAAATGTTTAGTAAAGCTTTATTCAAACAATCATGCAAAGCCAATAGAACAATGTGGATAATAATAACAGTAGCTTTATGCTTTATGCTTGCCTTTGTTATGCTAATAAGTGGAAATGGTAGCATAAGCGATGTAAAAGACTCTATTCAAGATACCATTATTAATAAAGAAATTGACTCTCAACTTCAAAAAAGAGCCATCAATTATTATACTAATGGTATAGAAGGAATGGAAAAATTTGATGAATTCTTCGTTTCATATGAAAAAGAAAACCTAGCATATCTTGCATGGCTTGGTCAAAAACCTGATAGAAGTAACTTTGAAGATGATGAAACATATGGTCTTGCAGTTACAGCATGGCAAGAAGCAAAACCAACCCTTGAAACAACTTATGCGAAAGACTTTGAAAAGAGTGTTAATAAATGGTTAAATCAACAACCAAAAAGAGATGCTTATGAAAGTGATGAAGAATATCTTGCAGCTGTAACTAAATGGCAAAATCAAAGTGTTGCAACAACAGAAGCCGCAACAACTAATGCTTATAAAGGTGCAGTAGAAGAAGTTAAAAAATATGTTTATCGTAAAGCCGCAAGCATCAATAAAAAGTATACAATTTTCTCTAAAGAAACTCAAGAATTACTTGGATCAGTAATGTATGCAATAAATCCAAATGGTACATTCAATAAAGAATTTACTGCTAAGAACGAAGAAATCCCTGCTGACTATGATGTATTATCATTAATTAATCATATTGTATCAGGTGATATTGAAACATACTTAGAAAGTGAAGAAAGACAAAATTACCATAAAGGAAGAGCTGAAACTAACGATGTATTCTTTGTAGCATATAATATGACTCAAGAAGATAACGTTGAAGTAATGCTTTCTCTACTTAGTTCCTATGGTGTAACTCCTGAAAAATATGAATCATTTGGTTATACTTATGAAAATGTAAAAGACATTGCAGCATCAGCAGTAATCAGTTATCACAATCGTTTAGATTATGAATTAAATCCATTAATTGAAAAACTTAATAAAGGTGAATTATCACAAGATGAATTTACTGCAAAAAAACAAGCTGTTATTGAAGATTTAACAGCCGATATCTCAAGTAGTTTATTAACTTCCCTTCCTGATGATGTCGCAAACGCTCTAGAAGAAGTAGGACAAATGGATCTATATACTTTAATCGTAGGTAACATTTTCTACAAACTTGCTGGTTTACTACTTCCAATAATCTTTATGATTATGGTATCTAACAACCTAATATCTGGACAAGTAGACTCAGGTTCAATGGCTTATGTTCTATCAACATCAACTAAACGTAATACCATTGCCTTTACACAAGCTGTATACTTAGTAGGTTCGCTTTTCGCAATGTTCTTCTGTACATCAGTTACCGGATGCATCTGCCTTGCGATAATCAAAAACGAAGTATCACTTACATTTGGTAAATTACTTCTACTTAATCTTGGTGCTTTCTTAGTATTATTTGCTTTATCAGGTCTATGCTTCTTTACTTCTTGTTGGTTTGATAGAAGTAAACACTCAATGGCTCTTGGCGGTGGTCTTAGTATCTTTGCTCTTGTAGCCGCAATGCTTGGTTTATTTGGTAGCCCAATCATTCCATCAGTTATTAGACTTGATGCCTTAAATCTTTTCAACTATACAACAGTAATTACTTTATTTGATGTCGTATCAATTTGTGATGGTACAACAAGGTTTATAATTCAATTTGGTGTGCTTTTAGTAATGGGACTAGTAGGATATATCATTGGTTCACTTCGTTTCATCAAGAAAGACTTACCACTATAATTAGGAGATGATATTATGTTTGAATTCAAAAAACTTTGTAATGAATATGAAAATTTAACATTTGTTGAACGTGGAGCTGTACTTGTAAATAAGTCAGTAGAAGTAATTTCCAAATTAAAAGAAATTGCTAAAGATACCGAAATTGATCCATTAACTGGCTATGCTTACTTTATTCTTGCTTCAATCGTATCAGATGGCAAAGTAAGTGAACAAGAATACTTACTTATGTATCCAGCTTTATTAAAAGTCTTTGGTGAAAGTTTCAACTTTAAAGAAATAAAATATATCATCGAAGAAGATAAAGATGGAAAAAAGACCGTAAAAAACTACATTAAAGAATTCTTAGGTTTAGTTAGCCACTTAAGTGATGACCTTAAGAAAGACTTAATCACATTAAGTTTATGTGTAGTAAGTATGGATGGTAAAGTATCATTTAAAGAACGTAATTACATTAGAAAGTTATTGAAATAATAAATAAACAAAATAAAAGGATAGGCATCAATGATATGATGTCTATCCTTTTTTAAAAGAGAAAAAAATATTAATAATTTGCTTTTTTAAATAGTTCATAAGCAGCTTTTATATGTAAATATAATTCATCTACTTCACTATCACTTAAATACTTCAAACGATTAATGAATGCTTCTTCACGACATTCCTTGATTTCTCTTAAAACTGATCTACCTTCATCCTTAATATTTATTAAGATTTCTCTACGGGAATTAGGATTCCATGATCTTCTAACAAATCCCATAAGATCTAGAGAATCAATCAATTTAGTCGTTTGTTGTTTTGATATTCCAAGAAAAGATGAAATACTATTCATTGGTTCTCCATCAGGTCTTGGAGAGTGAGCAATAAAAAGCATTGTAATAAACTGAAGGTGAGTAAGCTTAGGTTTTTCATTATCAATTTGATTGTTTACCTTAAATACTGGAAATACCAATAAAGCACTACTTAATACTTCAACTAACTTTTCATCTCTTGTCATAATTAACACCTCAATTAATATTTTAACATAAATAACATGAAATGTCAACAAATATAAAAAATAAATTACAATTTATAGTAAATAATTGTTGACAATAAATAAAGTTTGTGATATAATACTAACGCTGGAGGAAAATTATGTTAAAAATACTAAAAAATCTAAGACTAAAAGACTGGCTATTATTACTACTTTCTCTAGTCATTATAGTTGGAAGTGTCTATGTTGACTTACTTTTACCAGACTATATGAAAGATATAACAATAATATTAGAAAGTAATCCCGAAAATATTCAAGGTGTCATTACGGCTGGAGTAAAAATGTTATTTTGTGCTTTAGCTGGTACTGCCCTTACCATTGTATCAGGATTTATAACAGCTTATGTATCAGCGGACTTAAGTTATAATGTTCGTGAAAAATTATTCAACCATGTTATTGACCTTGATACAAAAACCATAAATGATATTTCAATACCTTCACTAATTACAAGAACAACAAATGATATAACCCAAATTCAAATGTTTATATCAATGGGTTTAACAATGTTAATCAAATCACCGATACTTGCGGCATGGGCCATCATCAAGATTGTCAATAAGAGTATGCAATTATCACTTGCAACTGCAATTGCGGTAGTAGTTATCCTACTTACCATTATTATCATTATGCGTCTTGTAATTCCAAGAATTAAGAAGGTTCAAAAATTAACCGATGAAGTAAATAGAGTTGCTCGTGAAAACTTATCAGGTATTAAAGTAGTTAAAGCTTTTAATGCTGATGACTATGAAGAAGAAAAATTTGACAAGATTAATACAAGTCTAGTTGACATTCAAAAATTTAATCGTACGGCTTTTTCTTTTATTAATCCAGTTTTGTCACTTGTAATGTCTTCACTTACCCTTGTTATCTACTGGCTTGGTGCCTACCTAATCGATAAAGCAAATCTTTTCGATAAAGTCACTTTATTTAGTGATGTTATGGTATTTGGATCTTATGCACTTTATGTTATCCAAGCCTTCATGTTTTTAGCAATGGTATTTATGATCCTACCTAATGCTCATGTTTCTGCAACCCGTATTAATGAAGTTTTAAATAAAGTAATTTCCTTAAAAGAAGGAAGTAAAGAAGTAACAACTGATAGAAAGGGAGAAATCGAATTTAAGAATGTTTCGTTTCACTATGGGGATGGTGATAACATTGTATCAAACTTAAACTTCAAAATTAATCAGGGTGAAACAACCGCGATCATCGGACCAACTGGTAGTGGTAAAACTACCATCCTAAACTTAATGAATCGACTAATCGATCCAACAGATGGTGAGATTCTCATTGATGGAGAAGACATTAAGAATTATCCATTTGAGGAACTATACAAAAAAATAGCAATCGTTCCTCAAAAGAATCTTCTATTCTCCAAAACCATCAAAGATAACATTATCTTTGGTGATGATAAAAACCAAATATCAGATGAAGATGTAATGAAAGCTATCGAAATCTCCCAAGCTAAAGAATTTATCGAAAAACTACCTAAAGGAATTGATACTTACCTTGCTGAAGGTGGTAACAATCTATCAGGAGGCCAAAAACAACGTATAGCAATTGCTAGAGCTATTGCTAGAAATAGTGAAATTTTATTATTTGATGATTCATTTTCGGCCCTTGATTATAAAACCGATAGTTTACTTCGTCATGAATTAAAAACAAAATTAAGTAATACAACATGTGTAATAGTTGCACAACGAATTGGAACCATTAAAAATGCTGATAGGATAATCGTAATTGATGATGGAAAAATTGTAGGAATGGGAAAACACAAAGAACTATTAAAAACTTGTCCTCTTTATTATGAAATTGCTTCAAGTCAATTATCAAAAGAAGAACTAATGAAGGGAGATGAATAAGATGCCACCACGTGGACCTATGCAAGTAGCTCAAAAAGCGGAAAATAATAAAGAAGCTTTCAGAAAACTTGTTAAATATATCAAACCTTATATCGCAGTATTCATGATTGCGGTAATCTTGGGAATTTGTAGTGCCATCTTAACTATCATTGGCCCAAGTAAAATTGGAGAAATAACCAACCTAATGCAAGCTCCTTTTGAATCTTTAAAAGAAACTGGAGTTTTAGGTAAAATGGATCTAGAAGGAATCACTAGACTTGGTATTACCCTCCTTATTATATATGGATGTAGCTTTATTATATCCCTTGTAATGAACATAATGTTACAACGTTTAACCCTAAAGATTAGTAAAGTCATGAGAAAAGACTTAATGGAAAAAGTTAATAAGGTACCACTATCATATTACAACTTCCATAATATTGGTGATATCCTAAGTCGTTTTACAAATGATGTTGATACAATCATCACCTCTTTAAATAACTCTTTAGGTTCCTTAGTTTGTGCAATCTGTCAATTCATTGGTTGTATTATTATGATGTTTGTAACAAGTGGTACTATGGCACTTACAGCGATACTTTCTTCACTTCTTGGTTTCATCATTATCATTTTAATCATGAAATCATCACAAAAATACTTCGTTTTAAGACAAACCGCTTTAGGAAATTTAAATGGTTACATTGAAGAAATGTACTCAGGACACGGAGTAATCAGAGCTTGTGGTGCTGATGATCAAGTTAAAAATGAATTTGTTAAATACAATCAAAAAGTAAAGAAAGCAAACTTCATGTCACAATTCTTATCAGGAATGATGCCATCTCTTATGACCTTTGTTGGAAATCTAGGTTATGTTGCGGTATGCATTGTTGGTGCTATCAATGTTATGAAAGGAAACTACCAATTTGGTATTATTACTTCCTTCATAATTTATGTTAGATTGTTTACCCAACCACTTAGTACCTTCTCTCAAAGTATGACTCAAATTCAATCATGTATGGCATCAAGTGAAAGAGTATTCAACTTCCTAGATGAAGAAGAAATGGAAGATGAAAGTAAGAAGACAAAATTGATTGAAAATCCACGAGGAGAAGTAGAATTCAAACATGTTACTTTCGCTTATGCGGATGAACCAACAAAACCAATCATTAAAGATTTCTCTTGTTTTGTTAAACCTGGTCAAAAGGTCGCAATCGTCGGTCCTACAGGAGCTGGTAAAACAACCATTGTAAATTTACTAATGCGTTTTTATGAAATTCAAGGTGGAGAAATCCTAATTGATGGAGTAAATGAAAAAGAATTAACAAGAGAAAATGTTCATAGCCTATTTGGTATGGTTCTTCAAGACACTTGGTTATTTGAAGGAACTGTCAAAGAAAACCTAGTCTTTAATAAAGAAAATGTCAGTGATGAAGTAATCATTAAGGCATGTAAAGCATGTGGTATTTATCAATACATTATGAATTTACCTAATAAGTTTGATACTGTATTAACTGAAACTACATCACTTTCAGCTGGACAAAAGCAATTATTTACCATTGCGAGGGCAATGATTCAAAATAGTCCAATGTTAATTCTTGATGAAGCAACATCTAATGTTGATACAAGAACTGAAATCGTCATCCAAAATGCTATGGATAAACTAACAGAAAATCGTACATCCTTTGTTATAGCTCATCGTCTTTCAACAATCAAAAATGCAGATTTAATCTTAGTATTAAAAGATGGTGACATCATTGAACAAGGAACTCATGAAGAGCTTCTTGAACAAAAAGGATTCTATGAAAAACTTTATAATTCCCAATTCGATGAGTCAAACGATGGCTCAGTGGATTCGGTAATTAAAACAGCGTTTGCTAACTAACTTACATTATGTCACTAAATTATTCTCATTAATAAATTTAAGTACTCCTCTTTTAAGGTGACATAATTACGTCAGACCATCATTTATTGATGGTCTTTTTTTACATTTTCTTTACAATCATTTACGAAAATTTGATATATTAAAACTTAAAATATCGGTATAATATTAGTGTCAAAAGAAAAGGAGACAATAATATGAAAAACAAAATTAACATTTTAACACTATTTTTAATCGGAATTATAAGTTTAATCGGATTTACAAGTTGTAAAAATAACACTGTAAGTTTTGATGAAAACAAAGAAATAATTAAGTATTCAAGAGATACAACCTCAGGAACAAGAGATGGTTTCTTTACAGCTATTGGATACGCAGAAGCCAAAGAAGATGACACTAAAATTCCTGGCTTCATTAAAGCAACAGATAATGCGAATATGATTACCCTTGTTAATAATGATAACTATGGTATTGGTTATATCTCACTTGCATCTAGTGCAACCTCAGGCTTAAAAGTATTAAGCTATGAAGGAGTAGTACCAAGTGAAGAAGCCGTTGTAAATGGAACATACAAACTTTCAAGAAACTTTAATTATGTAACCAAAGTTGAAGCTGACTGTACTAAAACAGAATGGACATTAATTAAAGGATTCCTTCTATTTATGTCAAGTAAAGAAGGACAAGGAATCATTAAAGCAAAAGATGGTATCCTAACTAAAGATTTATCAACATCAAAGAGTTTTAATGAATTATTAAGCTTAGAAGAAAACAGTGATGTAAAAACATTATGTGAAACTCCATGTGATGATGCATCAAAGATTGAAATTAAATTTGGTGGTTCAACATCAGTTGAAAAGATTGCTAAAGCCTTAACTGAAGCATATAGTAGATATTGCCCAACATTTAAACCTGTTCATAATCATACTGGTTCTGGTGCTGCTTATAAAGGAACCCAAGGATCTGAAAAAGGATCAGTAAATGGTATGCATATTGGTTTCTTATCAAGAGAACTAAACGAAAATGAAGTACCAGCTGAAAATACTTCAGGTATGATTTGTAAGGATGGTATTGTTGTAGTAGTAAATAAAAACAATACTTGCATAGAAAATGTAACCGCCGAAATGTTAAAGAAAATCTACTCAACTAAAACAATCAAGTGGAGTGAAATCGTAAAATAGGGAAAAATAATGAAAAATACGAACTTGAAATTAAAAATCGACAAAATAGTCGGATATGTATTTTTAGGCATAGGTTTAATCTGTGCCTCATCAATAATTTTCATTGTTCTATTTATCTTGATAAAGGGCGTTAAGCCCTTTATTGCTAACTATGGAACAACAACAAACATTAAAATTTTAAAGTTTCTTTTTGGACCAAGTTTTATTAAAGGAGAATATGGAGTCTTAGGTTTAGTAATTAACACAATTGTCATTGTCTTTTTCGCAAGCCTTCTTGCCCTTCCCTTAAGTGTGTTAACAGCACTTTTCATTGTAAGAATAGCTCCTAAGAAAATTGGTCATGCCATGCAAATAGTAGTAGAACTCCTTGCTTCAATTCCATCGATTATTTTTGGATTATTTGGAATGGGAGTAATTAATCCCCTTGTTAGAGATTTTGCTTTAGCTTTAAACTTCCAAACTGCAGGTGGAGTATCAACTTTATCCGTAATTATTGTTCTTGTTATGATGATTACTCCTACCATTACAACCTTATCAGTTACCTCCATGCGAGCAGTAAAAGAAGATTTAGTTAAAGCATCTCTTGCTCTTGGAGCTACCAAAACGCAAACCAACTTTAAAATTATTGTTGGTGGAGCAAAAAGTGGAATCATCGCCGCTTTAATCCTAGGTATCGGTAGAGCCCTAGGAGAAGCAACCGCCGTGTCGATGGTGTGTGGCGGAGCTACAAACATCTCACTTGGAATTTTTAGTCCTACAGGAACCCTTACTTCAGCTATGCTTCAAGGTATCTATGAATCATCAGGCCTTGATTATGATGTAAGATTTAGTGTAGGAATTGTTTTAATTATTATCATTTTTGTGAATAGCTTATTATTAAATTATTTAAAGAAAAGGATCTGTCGATATGAAAAGTAACAAAAGAAAAATAGGAGATACCGTTTTAAATCTTACGACCATTGTTTCTACTTTACTGATGGTCCTTATACTTTCTTCTATTATTATTTATATTTTCTCTAGAGGCCTAAAAACTCTATCATGGAAATTCTTAGTTTCAGACTATTATGAAGAATTAACAATAGTGGAAACTGATAAATCACAAAATTCCTTTTCTAACCCTAATATTAAAAATACCTACTTCTCAGAAAAATATGGTATTGCTTTAAAAGATGATCTAACTCTTGATGGAAATAAATGTATTACTATTGAATATATCGCGGTTGACTCGCCATTTAATGTTTTAAAAATAGTTTCATCAAATGAAACTCACAAAGCAAAAAAAGGCGAATCTCTAGATGTATTAATGGGAGAAACTAATGATAATGAAAGTATCTTTGCTTCAATTAGTGATGGAGCGAAAGTCTTTTGTGAAAAACTAAATAAAACCGATAAAATCACCTATTTACAATGTGCAACCTCAGGTGGTGGTATTAGAGGATCATTACTTGCGACAATCTTATTAATTGTTTTAACTTTAATTTTTACCATTCCCCTTGGAATTGGCGGTTCAATCTACTTAACGCTTTATGCGAAAGAAGGAAAGTTAAAGACCATTCTTACAAATATGATAGACGCAACAAATGGTATTCCCTCAATTATCTTTGGTTTTGTTGGTTCCTTAATATTTATTCCTTTAGTAAGTCTTTCAACTAAACGAATTGACTACTCAATCTTAGCAGGAGCTTTTACCATGTCAATTGTCTTACTTCCAACCGTCATTAAAACAGTCAATGAGTCATTAACAGTTGTTCCTAAAGAATATATGATGGGTTCACTTGCTCTTGGAGCAACCAAATCTCAAACGGTCTTTAAAGTAATTTTACCAAATGCTATTCCTGGTATTCTATCAGCAGTCTTACTTTCAATTGGTAGAATCATTGGTGAATCAGCAGCTTTAGTCTTTGTCATGGGTACCGCAATCAAAGATCATGTAAGTATCTTTCAAGGTGCAACCTCCTTATCTTTACATATATGGTCACTAACAAAAGCGGAAAACCCTAATTATGATGCCGCATGTGCCATTTCTATCATTATTTTATTAGTAGTATTTATAATGAATATTGTTGTAAAAATCATATCTTCAAAAATAAATAAGAAAAGAGGAATGTAAATGAGTGAAGAAAATAAAATAATTTTTTCCATTAATAACGTTAATCTATTTTATGGAGAAAAACAAGCTTTAAAAAATATTAATTTAAAAATAAATGAACATCAAGTTACTTCCTTTATTGGTCCATCAGGATGTGGTAAATCAACTCTACTTAGATGTCTAAATCGTATGAATGAGTTAATTCCAAACTGTAAAGTGGAAGGAGAAATCTTATATAAAGATGAAGATATCAATAAAATCAATGAAGTAACCTTAAGAACCAAAGTCGGAATGGTCTTTCAAAACTCTAATCCTTTTCCCATGTCCATATTTGACAATGTTGCTTACGGACCAAGATGTAGTGGTATCAAAAATAAAGCCATCTTAAAAGAAATTGTTAAAGAAGCTTTAATTAAAGCCTCTCTCTATGAAGAAGTAAAAGACCGCCTAAAAGATAGTGCCTTAAGTTTATCAGGAGGGCAACAACAAAGATTGTGTATCGCAAGATGCATTGCGATGAATCCTGATGTCATCTTAATGGATGAACCAACCAGCGCCCTTGATCCAATTGCAACTTTAAAGATTGAAGAATTAATCAAAGAATTAAAAAAAGATTACACCATTATAATTGTAACTCACAATATGCAACAAGCAACTAGAATATCGGATTATACCGCGTTTTTCTTAATGGGAGAAGTAATTGAATTTAACAAAACCGTTGAACTATTTACTAATCCAAAGTGTAAACAAACAGAAGATTATATAACAGGAAGGTTTGGATAATATGAATTTACAAGAAGAAATCGAAAGTTTAAAATTATTAGTTGTAAAAATGAGTGATGCTGTAGTCACTAATATTACAGATGCTATTAATTATTATTTAGGTAAAGAGTTAACTCATAAAATTAATGATGATTTAATTGATCAGTATGAAAGATTAATTGAAGAGATGTGTGTAAACATTCTTTTAAGAGAACGTCCTTTCGCGAAAGATTTAAAAGAAGTAACTGGCGTATTAAAACTTGTATCAGATCTTGAAAGAATTGGTGATCATGCTGAAGATATCTATGAATTCTCAGAAATCTTAAAACCATATAATGAACAAAAAATCATTGAAATTGAAGGACTATCAATCTATGTCATGAAAATGATAAACAAAGCCATTCATGCTTACGTTACCAAAGATTCCAATCTCGCAAAAGAAGTTATCAATGATGATGATTATGTTGATAATAAATATATGGAAATAATAAACAAACTAGCATCAAACGAAAATGTTAATCAAGAATACTTACCATTTGCAATTTATACAACTCTTGTGGTAAAATACTTAGAGAGAATTGCTGATCATTCAGTTAATATCGCTGAATGGGTAGTATATATTTCATCAGGTTACTATAAAGATAAAATGATAATGTAAGGAGTTAATATGCTAGTATATTCTTTAGAAGATGATGTTGATATCGCGTTAATAATAAACAAGGCTTTAACTAAACAAGGATTTGAAGTTCATACTTTTTATAATGGTAATGACTTTCTAAAAGCTTTTAATCAAGAAAAACCACAAATTGTCTTACTTGACTTAATGCTTCCAGATATTAGTGGTTTAGATATTTTAAGAACAATCCGTAAAGATCCAGAAAACGAAAATATCCATATAATTATTATTTCAGCGAAACACTTACCAATGGATAAAGTAGAAGGTCTAGACCTTGGTGCAGATGATTATGTAGAAAAACCTTTTGATATTCTAGAGTTAATGTCAAGAGTTGAAGCTCACGCTAGAAGATTACGTCAAAAATCAACAATAACCTATAAAGACATTACCCTTGACTTAAATAAAAGAGAATGTCATATTGGTGAAGAAGAAATAATCCTCACAAATAAAGAATTTGAAATTCTTTGTTTGTTATTGAAAAATCCTGAAAGTGTGGTTACAAGAGAAGATCTTTTTAAATGCATCTGGGATACTGACAAAATAGTTGAAAGTAGAACTCTAGATATGCATATCAAATCCTTACGTAATAAACTAGGAGACAAGGGTCAAATGATTAAATCTATCTATGGAATAGGATATAAGGTGAGCCTATGAAGAAAAAACTAGTTCTAGTTAATTCATTAATTGTTTTCTTATCTTTAATCCTTTTATTAATAGCATCATCAATTATCATTTATAACCAAAGTTATAACTCATATTCAAAACAAGCCAAAAACTATCTAGTATTTATCTCTAATATCTTTGATGGAACTAACTATGAAGAAACAAAAACCGCCATCAAAGAAGCAGATAATGATATTCGTTTAACCATCATTGATGCATCAGGTAAAGTCATAGTTGACAGTAAAGATGAAGAAATCCAAGAAAACCACTTGAGTCGTCCTGAACTTCAAAGTGAAAATCTAGGAAAAGTCTTTAAAAGATATTCCACAACCAATAAATGTGAAATGCTTTATGTTGCGGGGATAAAAGGAAACAACTACATCCGTATTTCTATCGCAATGAAAAACGTTACAAAGGTTTTAACAATCTACATTGCGATTATTATGATCTTTTTACTTTTAATTGTTGCTTTATCAATTATCTTTATTAACTACTTTAATAAAAAAAGTTTAACCAAAGTAAATGAAACCGTAAAAGAAATGGCTAACCTAACCAAAAAAGAAAATAATTTAGCCGCAACCACCATTGATGATTTACCACTCATTCTTTCATCGCTTACAAGTTTATTAAATGAAAACATTACGAAACTTAATGAACAAAAGAATGAAATCAATATGATTTTAGATAACTTAAATCAAGGAATAATTGTTATAAATAATGATGGAAATCTAAATTTCATCAATAAAACAACTAAAGTAATCTTTCATGTTGATGAAGCAATGTTAAATAAAAACTATTTATTTTTAATCAGAGATGTAAACTTTCAAAAAACAATCAGTGATACTTTACAAGATCATACAAATAAAGAATATCATTTTGAATATGAATCAAAAGTATATGAATGTAAAGTAATTTATAGTGATACAAGTGTTTCTTTTAATGGGGTAATCATTACCATTGAAGATGTTACCGAAAAAGATAAACTCGCAAGAACAAAAAGAGATTTCTTCCAAAATGCTTCTCATGAATTAAAATCTCCATTGACTACCATCATTGGCTATCAACAATTAATTGTTGAAAACATCATTGATGATCCTAAACAAATCATTGATTACTCATCAAAAACCCTTCAAGAAGCTAAACGAATGAATGGTATCATCGTTGATATGTTAGACCTTGCCTATCTTGAACAAAACTACCAAAAGAAAGAAGAAACCATTGAAGTTGATTTTCTTATTAAAGAAGTAGTAAAATCTTTTGAACCATCATTGAAAAAGAAAAACATCAATGTAAATTTAAATCTTAGTTCCTTTAATCTTAAAGGTGATAAAAAATTAATTGATGAGTTAGTTCGTAACCTCATCGATAATGCCATAAAATATAATAAAGATAATGGTAAAATTATAATAGACCTTAACAATAATGAATTAAAAATCACTGATACAGGAATTGGAATCCCCGAAAATGAACAAGCAAATGTCTTTGAAAGGTTCTATCGTGTTGATAAGGGACGTAGTAAAAGCCTAGGTGGTACTGGCCTTGGACTTGCGATTGTTAAACATATTTGTGAAATCTATGGATACACCATAAAACTTGATTCAATCCTTGATAAAGGTACAACCATCACAATAAAATTCTTATAAAATGATTGTCAATAACTTTGCAATTTTACAAAATTATTCATAATTATAAGCATAATTATTTTGTTGATTAGGACGATAGTATT
>CAKPAZ010000017.1 GCA_934133195.1 uncultured Bacilli bacterium
GGTAAAACCTTACTATTTAACAAATATATTTTTGAACTTTAGCATATCACTGTCAAACTTGGGTTATATCATATTTTAGATTTTAGATAAAGCAATGTGGTAAATAAAAAGTATATATATATTATAATTGTACAAAATATTAGTGAGGTGAATAATATGAAAAAAACGATAACTAATATTAAGCTAAATGATATTAAGCGAGCATCACAAACGCGTGAAGAATTTGCTGAAGATATTAGTCCTTTAAGTATTAATGGGCTAAGATTTACAAGAGCGGAAAATAATAAAGAAGATATAGAAACATTAGAACATACTTTATCAACTAAGCATAAATATAAAATTATAAAGAGGTAATATAAAAATTACCTCTTTATAATTTCATTTATATGTTATTGAATAAAGATATAAACCATTACTAGGTGCACACCATGGCACCTTTTTTCTATCCTTTGAATTAATTATTTCTTTAACTTCATCTGGCTTAATTTTGCCTTCATTTACTTTAATCAATAATGCCATTATAATTCTTACCATATTATGAAGGAATCCATTTCCTTTTATAATAAACACATATTCATTATTTTTTTCTTCAATATCAAAAGAATATATTGTTCTAATTGTATTGTCCTTTTCATTTCCTTTTGATAAGGCTTTAAAATCATGCGTACCAATTATATATTGAATTGATTTTTTAATTAAATCTATGTTTAAGATTCTATCATAAAAATATATATAATTTGATTGGAATGGATTAAACTCATTAGTGGAAATTATATATCTATACTCAGTAATGTGTTCTGAATATCTTGAATGAAAAGAATTATCAACATATGAAATATCCTTAATATATATATGAGGTTTCAAACTTTTATTTAATACTCTTTTTAAATTAGCAAGTGGTATTATTTGTTCACTATCATAATGAACAACTTGTTCCACAGCGTGAACTCCAGCATCGGTTCTACCTGCATATGTGATTGTAATTTTTTCTTTATATATAATTTCTAAAATATTTTCAATATTTCCTTGAACAGTTGTCAAAGTTGTTTGTCTTTGAAATCCGTGAAAATATGAACCATCATATGAAACAATCATTTTAAGACGCATAAGCTACTCTCCAAAATATAACAAAACCTAAAATCAACAGCATTAATAAAAAGGCTATCAAATCTTTTAATGAAAAAGACATCTTTAACAAACGGGTTCGCTTGGCACCAGGTATATATCCTCTTGCTTCCATTGCATCAGCTAAGTCAACAGCTCTTTTGAATGAAATTACAAACATAGGAATAAGTAATGAAATTATTTGACCAATACGTTCGTGAAGTTTTCCTTCTTTAAAATCAACACCTCTAGATGCTTGTGCTTTCAATATTTTATTCGTTTCGTTAAATAATGTAGGAATAAATCTTAGAGCTATTGAAATCATCATAGCTAGAATTGATGGTTTAAGTTTAAATATTTCAAATGGTTTCATATACCATTCTAAAGCTGATGATAAATCCATTGGTTTTGTTGTAAGTGTTAGTACAGTTGACACAAGGATTATCGCTAATACTCTTCCTATTATAAAACTGCCAGATATAACTCCGCTATCATAAATCCTTAATGTGACTTCAGCAAATGGAGTTATCCCCATAGGAAGTGTCAACAAATAAAATGATAAAATGATAACTCCTATAAACAATAGTAATTTAATTGGAATAAATTTTTTAATTAACATATATATAATTAATATTAAAAATACAACAATTATATTTATAAATGAAAATTGAAGATTTAATGTTAATAGTATTTTCCCGGTTGTTTTTGAAAAAATTTGAAAAACAAATGAAAAAATTAATAAAAAACCAATTTGTCTTAAACTTTTTAAATATTTAATAATAGGAACTTTTGTTAGAAATATAATTACAAATATAATTACAAAAAAAGACCCTAACAAAATAAAATTATTGAATGGTAGTAGAAATGTCACTACCATCATTATTATTAATGCAAATATCTTTGTTCTTGGATCAAGTCTATGAATTAAACTATCACCGTTATAATATTGTCCAAGTACCATTTTTTCATTCATCACTATCACCACCTTTGATGATTAAATTATATAATTCATCTTTTGTAAGTGGTAAGGTAGAAAATTTGATAAAACCCTTGTTTTTAAGTTCTAATGCTATTTTAGCACACTCTGGTAAATCTAGATTAAATTTATGAAGCATTTCTACATCAGAAAATAATTTTCTTTTTGACCCGTCAAAAACTAAATTTCCATGATTTAACACAACAACTCTTGTAGCATATTTAGCTACAATGTTCATGTCATGGGATATCATTATAATTGTCTTATGAGTTTTTTCTTGAATATCTACTAACAATTCCATAAGTTCAATTTTGCCTTTTGGATCTAATCCTACTGTTGGTTCATCAAGTATTAAAATTTGAGGATTACTCGCAAGTATTCCAGCAATAGCTACTCTTCTCATTTGTCCACCTGATAAATTAAAAGGCGATCTTGACAAAATTTCATCATCTATATATATATTCTTTGCAGCAAGTAATGCTTTTTCTTTTGCTTCTTCTGTAGAAAGTCCAAAGTTTTTCGGTCCAAACATAATATCTTTTAAAACCGTATCTTCAAACAATTGGTATTCAGGAAATTGAAAGACTAATCCAACATGTTGTCTAATACTTTTTAATTTTAGTTTTTTGTTTTTTAATCCTTTACTAGTAATTATTTTATCATCAACTTTAACCACACCAGTGGTGGGTAATTGTAATGCATTCATTAGCTGAACTAAAGTTGATTTACCACTTCCTGTGTGTCCTAGTACTGCGATAAACTCATCTTGATTATTAATATCTAAATTTATATTGTTTAGCGTATTCTTTGAAGATTTTTTAAAGTATTTAAATGTTACTTCTTGAAAGTTAATTCCCATAATTGTTTTAAAACATCTTCTTTATTGTTAAAATCTTTATTCTTTAAATCTTCAATTAGTGCTAAACTATCTAATAATTTTAATCCACTTGTTTCGAGTATTTCTTTTTCCTTTAAAACATCTTGTGGGACACCATCAAGTACAATCTTACCATTATTCAAAACTATTACTCTGTCAGCAAACGTGGCTTCTTCAAGATTATGTGTTATCGTAATTATAGTTTTATTATAATTTGCTTTCAAAAGTTTTATCATTTCAATAATTTCTTTTGTTCCCTTAGGATCAAGCATAGAAGTTGATTCATCAAATATAATTACTTCTGTATCCATTGCTAAAACACCAGCTATGGCAACTCGTTGTTTTTGACCACCTGATAAATCTTCTGGGTTACTCTTTAAATATTCTTCCATATTAACAAGTTTGGCATATTTATGTATTCTTTCAATCATTTCATTACGAGGTACTTGATGGTTTTCTAAGCCAAATGCTATATCATCCTCAACAGTTACTCCAACAAATTGATTATCTGGGTTTTGAAATATTATTCCCATTTTAGAATGTAATTTATCAATTTCTGTTTCATCAATCTTATCCTCGTTAATTTCAACATCATCTAAAATTACTTGTCCTTCAGATGGTGTGAGTAAACCCATCATTAGTTTGGCAATGGTACTTTTACCACTTCCATTATGGCCTAATATAGCAACCATTTCACCTGGGTTTATTACGAATGATAAATTATTTATAACATTTTCTTTATGTTCCGAATTATCATAATGAAATTTAACGTTTTTAAATTCAATTTTCATATTTTTTCTCCAAAATATAACTTTATTACTTTCTACATTTTCAGTATATTATACCAAATTTTTAACTTTTTTGCAAATTATATATATAATTAAGAAACATTATTATTTTATCGATTTTAATTGATTTTATTTTTTGTTTTTAATAAAGAAAATCCCTTAAGTAATATAAACTTACTTAAGGGATTTTGAAATTTTTATTTTAATATTATTTTTAGAATTATATTAATAAAGAAATTATAGACTTTTTCAATAACAATTGATATAGGAGATTCCACTCCAAAATAATTTAATACTGATAATAAAATCATTAGAAAAATCATAAAATATACTCCATATTTTTGGTATCCCATATATTCATCGTATGCTTTATTTGGTAAAATCACACCAATGACCTTAGAACCATCTAGTGGAGGAATGGGAATTAAATTAAATACACCTAAACCTATATTAATTATTGCTAAATAACTAAAGAAATTATTTAAAATATAAATAAATGTATTATCTAATAAATATATTCTTATATACATTATTAATCCAATAAAAACAAATGATATTATGGCTACTAAAAAATTCATCAATGGACCAGCTAATCCAACTAGAGTCATACCAAGTTTTGGCTTTTTATAGTAAGATGAGTCTACAGATACAGGTTTTGCCCAACCAAAATGACATAGTATTAGGCATAGCGTTCCAATTGGATCAAGATGTTTTAATGGATTTAATGTTAACCTTCCTTCGTTTTTAGGAGTAGGATCCCCAAGCATATAGGAAACCAAACCATGTCCTAGTTCGTGCAACACAATTGCTATTAATGCAGCGGGAATCACATAAAGATATTCAACTAACATATTGTTTTATTCACCTTCATTTATATTGTTCCAAGGTATTGGATCATTAAATGTTCCAGTATGTATACCATTAATTAAACGTATTAACATATTGTTTAGGTATTCAACTATTTCTTCATCTTCTCTTATTGGAGTTAAATGTTCATTTCCTATTCCAGAATGATTAGTTAAATATGTATATATTCCATTTGTTATCATTGATTGTGCACGGAAAAAATATTCCGTTTTTCTATCTATGCCACTAGATGCAACTGTTATAATTTGAATTCCCCTAGAGGCTGCTTTTAAAACGCAATCGTTCCATTGTTGTATATCTTTATCGTGAGCAGGAGCATCAGCTACATGTAAAATTATTTTGGTTGAATTTTTATTAGTCCAATTTTTTTGAACGGCTTCATTAAAAGCAATATGTACAGCTTCTTCAAAATCTCCACCACCATTTGCACCTTGTTTCTTTAGCTCACTAACCACTGATTCAACATCATCAGTAAATTCAAAATATTTTGTAGTATATGCATCTGAATAATCTCTATAGAATAAAAGCGATATATATATTTTTACATCAGTGTTTGTTCTTTTTATTTCTTCAATAACATATGCAAGTTCACTTTTTAAGTATTGAATTTCATCTCCCATTGATCCTGTTGTATCAACCATTAACATTAACTCAATTATATTTTCTCTTTGCATTGCATCATCAACTGACATTTCAAAATCGCCATTAGTTTGTTTAGAAATTTCTACTACATTATTATTAATATTAATGTATTTAATTTTTAAATCATATGATTCCTTTAAAACTGTTGGATATATATACGCTACTCCATTTACATCAGTTTTTACAGTTTGTTCATCAATTGTGATTTCTGCACCAGGAGCATTGTTAATTGTAACTTTAATTCGATTTTTAGTATTAAATGAAAATCTATTTTCATAATAATCATATATGCCCTTTTCATTATCTGATGAAGAAATTAATGTTTTCCAATAATCATAATGATCATTATCAAATAATGCGCTGGAAGTTAATTGTCCTGCTTGTGGTAATTTGTCATCATTAATATCACCACTTGTATCAGTATGTTTAGAACCAGATTCAGAAGGACTCCTACCAGAATCACCAGTTTCTAAGCCTTTATTTGCACATCCCACTATAAGAAACAGAATTAATAATATTGTAAAAATGCTTAATAGTTGTTTTTTCAATATAATCACCTCATAAGTATTATATCATAAATATTATTTTTTAATAATCATTTACAACAAAAAAACACTCTAGAAACCTAGAGTGTATTTTAATCAATAATTATTTTTAGATAAATTCAATGATTGCCATTTCTGTAGCATCACCGCGGCGAGTACCAAGTTTTAATACTCTTGTATAACCACCATTACGTTCTGCATATCTTGGAGCAATTTCATTAAATAATTTTTGAATCGCATAATTACCTTCATCATCTTTTTCAAAACGAATCATTTCAGCAGCTTGACGGCGAGAAGCAAGTGTATTTGCTTTACCAAGGGTAACCATCTTGTCAGCTAATCTTTTTAATTCTTTTGCTTTAGAGACAGTAGTTTCAATACGACCATTTAAAATTAAATCTGTGATTAAATCGCGAAGTAATGCTTTTCTTTGATTGCTTTTACGACTTAATTTACGATATCCTAATGACATATTCTTACTCTCCTATTCAATATTATTCTTCAGAGTCGTCGTCATCATCTAAAAATGATGATCCCGTACTATTTTTAAGGTCTAATCCAATTTCACGAAGTTTTTGTACAACTTCTTTTAGTGATTTACGACCAAGGTTACGAACCTTCATCATTTCTTCTTCAGTCTTTTGAGTTAATTCACCAACAGTATTGATGTTAGCACGTTTAAGACAATTATAAGAACGAACTGATAAGTCAAGATCTTCAATCTTTCGATCAAGTTTGCTGTTAACAACAGGTTCTTCTTTTTGAGTCATATTTTCACTTTCTTTAATTAGAGTATTTAAATCTTCAATAATTGAAAAATGTTCATCAAGGAATTTAGCAGCCATACTTAATGCATTAGTTGCTTTAATACTACCATTTGTCCATACTTCTAATGTTAATAAGTCGCAATCAAAGTTATCTTCAAATCTTGTTTTTTGAACATCATAGCGACATTTAACAACTGGTGTAAAGATAGAGTCAATTGGAAGAAGACCCATGATACGGTTATTGCCTTCTTTACAGAAGCGTTTATTTTCGTCAGCGTTAACGTAGCCAACACCATTACGAATGAACATTTCCATTTCAAACTTACCACCAGCAGATAGAGTAGCAATTGGTTGATCAACATTGATGATTTGAATTACCTCAGTTGAGTCAAGAACAATATCGCTAGCTTTAATAACTCTTGCATATTCTAAATTTTCTTCCTTTACGCCTTTCTTTCTTTGTTCTTCAATACTAGGAAGACTTACAGAAAGTGTTAAACGACAAAGTTGTTCATCATCATTGTATATTCCTTGTTCGTTTTTATCAAAGTTAATTGTAAATACAATTGTTTTTAAGTTTAGAATAATTTCAGTTACATCTTCTCTTACATATGGGATTGCACAAAATTCATGTTGAACACCATCAATATGAATTGCTACAATAGCAGCACCAGGTAATGAAGATAATAAGACTCTTCTTAGTGCATTACCTATAGTAATACCATATCCACGTTCAAGTGGTTTTAATGTTATTTTGCAGTAATTAGGATCATTTAATCCTAACTCATTTACCAATTTTAATTCTGGTCTAATAAATTTAATTCTTCTCATTCATTTCCTCCCTATTAAATGATTTGAAAATTATTTGTAATCTTGAATTGAAATACTAATATTTCAAAAACATTTATTAGCCACGAGGTCGTTTTGGAGGACGACATCCGTTATGAGGAACTGGTGTAACATCTTGAATTGAAACTATATCAAGACCTGCAACTTGTAATGAACGAATTGCGGCTTCACGACCAGGGCCTGGGCCTTTAACTGTTACTTCAACTTTTTGCATTCCATTGTCGATTGCAGCTTTTGCAGCAGCTTCTGATGCCATTTGAGCAGCAAATGGAGTTGATTTTTTACTTCCTTTGAAACCAACAGCACCAGCACTACTCCATGAAACTACATTTCCAACTGGGTCTGTAATAGTTACAATTGTATTATTAAATGTTGAATGAATATGTGCAACACCTAAAGGTATACTTTTTCTTACACGACGTTTACGAACTACTTTACGAGCCATTTCACTACGCCTCCTATTTCTTCTTGTTAGCTACAGTCTTAGCTGGGCCTTTACGAGTACGTGCATTAGTTCTTGTTCTTTGACCATGCACTGGTAATCCTTTACGATGACGTAAGCCACGATAACTACCAATTTCCATTAAACGTTTAATGTTTAATGCAACTTCTCTACGTAAATCACCTTCAACGTGATGCTTAGCTACTTCTTGACGAATTAATGTTAATTCATTTTCTGTTAAATCTTTTACTCTTTTGTCTTCGCTAACACCAGCTGCTCTTAAAATTTCTTCTGCAGTTGGTCTACCGATACCATAAATATATGTTAGGGATACTACTACTCTTTTATCGCTAGGAATATCCACACCAGATATACGTGCCATATTTTAAATTAGCCTCCTATATTATCCTTGTCTTTGTTTGTGTTTAGGGTAAGCTGAGCAGATTACCATAACACGTCCATGTCTTTTAATTACTTTACATTTATCACAAATGGGTTTTACCGATGGTCTAACCTTCATTTTGAACCTCCTATTTTTATTTACGACGAGTTATACGTCCACGTGTTAAATCATATGGTGATATTTCCACAGTCACTTTATCACCTGGTAAAATGCGTATTGTATACATACGGATTTTACCAGAAACGTGGGCGGTAATAATTTGTCCATTTGCATCTAATTTTACTTTAAATACTGTATTGGGCAAAACTTCTACGACTGTTCCATCCATTTTGAAAACATCATCTTTTGACATTAATTTTCATTCTCCTTTAAAATTGTTAAAATTTCACAACCATCATCAGTAATAACAATGGTATTTTCATAGTGTGCACTTGGTAGATGATCTTGAGTTATCGTAGTCCATCCATCAGGTAATACACGAACTTTATATGTTCCTTCTGTTATCATTGGTTCAATAGCCAAACACATTCCTTTTCTTAGAACAACTCCATGACCAGGTTCTCCATAATTTGGAACAGCTGGATCTTCATGCATTCTTGTTCCTATACCATGGCCAGTAAAGTCTCTTACTACACCATAGCCAAAGCTTTCAGCATATACTTGAACAGCATGTGATATATCAGATAATCTATTATTAGGTTTAGCAAATTTTATTCCTTCAAAGAATGATTGTTTAGTAACTTCAACGAGTTTTCTCTTTGCTTCACTTACATTACCACAAAGGTGTGTACGTGCAGCATCCCCATGATATCCTTTATAAATAGCACCAATATCAATGGAGATTATATCACCATCTCTTAAAATTTTCTTTTCACTTGGAATTCCATGAATAATAACTTCATTAATTGAAGCACAGATTGAAGCAGGAAATCCTTCGTAATTTAAAAATGATGGAATAGCATTGTTTTCAATTATAACATCATATGCTATTTTATCCAATTCTTTAGTAGATACCCCAGGTTTAATTGCTTTAGCAACCGCTTCATGAGCAAGTGCAACAATTCTACCAGCTTCTCTCATCAAATTAATTTCTCTTTCACTTTTAATTGTGATCATTTTGCCTCCAAAGTTTTTATAATGTCATTGACAACATTTTCAATTGAACCATTACTGTCTATTGACACTAGTTTTCCAAGTTTATCGTAATAAGCAATTAAAGGTTTTGTCTGTTTATCGTATACATTAAGACGACTTTTAATTGTTTCTTCATTATCATCTTGTCTTGTAAAAAGTGGAGTTCCGCATTCATCACATATGCCTTCTTTTTTAGGTGGTAAAGATATCAAATTATAACCTTTTCCACATTTAGGACAAACACGACGATTGACAATTCTATTGATAACTAAATTATAATCCACATCAAGGTTAACTGCGGCATCTAAAACTATATTAAGTTCTTCTAATGTCTTAGTGAAATTTTCCGCTTGATTTATTGTTCTTGGATAGCCATCTAATAGAAATCCATTTTTACAATCTTCTTTTTTGATTCTTTCTTTTACAATTTCATTTGTAATATCATCTGGAACTAAATTGCCTTCATCAATATATTTTTTAGCAATTAATCCCATTGGTGTTTTATTAGCAATTGCTTCTCTAAATATTTCTCCAGTAGAAATATGGGGTACACGGTAGTGCTTTTTTAGCACTGCCGCGTAAGTCCCTTTTCCCGATCCCGGAGCACCCATTAAAATCAAGTGCATGATTAATATTTCTCCTTATTCAATGAATCCACGATACTCTTGTGATTGAGAAGTTGTCTTCATTTGTTTAACAGTTTCAATAGCTACACCAACAACGATCATTAAACTTGTTCCACCGATTTGAACTGATGCTGGTAAATCTTTAAAGCATGCAGAAACAATTATAGGTAGAGCAGCTAGAACAGCTAGATATGTAGCACCTAATAAAGTTACTTTGAATAATACTTTTGAAATATATTGAGCTGTAGCTTCACCTGGCTTAACACCTGGAATATATGCATTTTGTTTCTTTAGATTATCTGCAGTCTTATCTGGATCTATTTGTAAGAACGAATAGAAGAATGAGAATACAAATGTAAGAATCATATATAGTGCAAAGCCAATTGGTTTTTGATAATTAAATATACAATCCCACCAAATACTTACTGTCTTACCTGATTGTTGTAAGAAACCAATAATAGTAGTTGGAATTGAAAGTAATGTAGATGCGAAAATTACTGGAATTACTGATGCTGTATTAAGCTTAATTGGTAAATCAGAATTTTGAGTACCTCTTAATTTTGCACCAGAAGGTCTATTAGCATATTGAATAGGAATCTTACGTACTAAGCCTTCCATCCATACAACACCTACAATAATTAAAATAAAGAATATTATTATTAATACAAAGAAGAATGGACCTTGCCATTTTAAAGCTCCTTCAGCAGAATTATCAACACGATATGTTGTTCCACTGATGAAATATTTAAATAGATTTACCATCATTGAAGGGAAACTAGCAAGAATACCAGCAACGATCATGATAGATGTTCCACTACCAACACCATGCATAGTCATTTGATCAGCTAACCAAAGTACAAATGCAGTACCAGCAGTAAGAATAATTGCTATATAAATATATGTAAAAATATTGTATTCAACGTTTGGAATATATTGGAAATAACTAATACCATATGATACTCTATAACCAATAATTAAAGCTAACGCTTGTACAAACGCTAAGAATAAAGCAATGTATCTAGTCCATCTATTTAGCTTTTCACGTCCAGCCTCTCCTTCTTCACCCCATTCTTTAAAAGCAGGGATAATGTCCATTTGTAATAATTGAACAATGATAGAAGATGTAATATAAGGGCTAACGCCTAAAGCTAAAACTGAAAATTGTGATAAGCCGCCTCCAGCAAAGATATCAAGGAAACCAAAGATATTTGATGAACCATCACTTGGTGTTTGATAATCTAAGAATGGAGCACGAATATGGATACCAATTCTCCATACTAATAAACAAAGTGCTGTAAATAATATGCCAAGAATTACTTTCTTATTCTTAGAGAAAAACTTACTCATTATTAAGCCACCTCGATTGTTCCACCAACGGCGGTAATCTTTTCAGTAGCCGATTTAGAGAATTTGCAAGCTTTAAATGTTAAAGCTTTTGTTAATTCTCCATTTCCTAATATTTTCACTCCTTCATACTCTTTTTTAACTAAGCCAGCAGCTTTTAATGTATTAACATCAACAACTGAACCAGCTTCAAAGCGTTCATTAATATCACCTAAATTAACTACAGCAAATAATTTACGGTTAATGTTTGTAAATCCACGTTTAGGTAAACGTTTAAATAATGGTGTTTGACCACCTTCGAATGCAGGACGAACACCGCCGCCGCTTCGAGCATTTTGACCTTTATGACCACGAGTACTTGTTTTACCCATGCCACTACCAGTACCACGACCAACACGTTTTTTGTAATGTCTAGCACCAGCAACTGGTTTTAATTCATTTAAATTCATATCCGAGTACCTCCTATTCTTCAACAACACTTACTAAGTGTGCTACAGTTTTAATCATACCGCGGATAGCAACGTTGTCAACTTTTACAACTTCTTGTTGCATTTTTGTTAAACCTAAGGCTTTTAAAGTTGCACGTTGATTTTTAGGACAGCAAATAGGGCTTTTAACTAATTTAATTCTAACAGTTTTTTCCATATTATACATCCTAAAGAATTTCTTCTTTTGCCTTTCCACGTTGTTCAGCTACCATTTCAACAGTACGTAATTCAGAAAGCCCTTTAAATGTAGCACGTACAATATTGATAGGTGTATTTGAACCTTGAGATTTAGATACGATATCTTTAATACCAGCAAGTTCTACTACGTTACGAACTGGACCACCAGCGATAATACCAGTACCAGCAGGAGCAGGTCTTAAGAATACTTTACCCGCACCAGCAACACCAGTGATTTCATGTGGAATAGTTGAACCAACGATTGGAACTGTAATTAGATTTTTCTTTGCATCTTCAACTGCTTTTTTAATAGCTTCTGGAACTTCTTGAGCTTTACCAGTTCCAAAGCCAACATGACCATTAAAATCACCAACAACAACTAGAGCAGCAAAACGGAAACGTCTACCACCTTTAACAACTTTAGTTACACGATTGATGACAACGACACGTTCTTCATATTGTTTTTCTTCTACGACTTTTACTTGTTCACTCATGTGTAGCCTCCTAGAATTTTAGTCCGGCTTCACGAGCCGCATCTGCTAATGCTTTTACACGTCCATGGAATAAGAAACCTCCACGGTCGAATACAACTTCTGTTATACCAGCTTCTAGAGCTCTTTTTGCAATTGTTGTACCTACTGCTTTAGCAGCTTCAATATTTGAACCAACAGCAAGTTTATTGCCTTTTTCAAATGTAGAAGCAGAAACTAAAGTTACTTGTTTTGAGTCATCAATGATTTGAACAGAAATGTGTTTATTTGAACGATACACTGCAAGACGAGGTCTTTCAGAAGTACCTTCAATTACTTTACGGATTCTCTCATGACGAACATGACGAGCTTGTTTTTTATCTTTAATACCGATCATTTTATTTAGTCTCTCCTTTCTACTTAGCTTTCTTGCCTTCTTTACGACGGATATATTCGCCTTTATAATGAACACCTTTACCTTTATAAGGTTCTGGTCCACGAACTTTACGAATTTCAGCCGCAAATTCTCCTACAACTTGTTTATCACAACCTAATACATGTATTTCAGTTGGAGTAGGAACAGTTACAGAAATACCTTTTGGTAATTCCATATTTACTGGGTGAGAGTAACCTAAGTTAAGAACAAGTGTATTACCTTGTAATTGAGCACGGTAACCAACACCTACTATTTCTAATATTTTTTCATAACCATCATGTACACCAACAACCATATTATGAATTAAAGCTCTTGTTGTACCATGGATTGAACGATGGAATAAATCATCACTTGGGCGTTTAACAACTAATGTAGCGCCTTCAACTTCAACAGAGATATCTTGATTTTTTACTAATTCTAATTGACCTTTAGGTCCACTAACTTTTACTAAATTGCCTTCAACAGTAACAGTTACGCCTTCAGGAATATTAATATGTTTATTTCCTATTCTTGACATACAATCACCTTACTACCATACAAATGCAATAACTTCGCCGCCAAGCTTTTTAGAACGAGCTTCACGATCAGTCATAATTCCATTTGAAGTTGAAATAATAGCAACACCTAAGCCATTTAAAACTTTAGGTAATTCGCTAGATTTAGCATAAACTCTTAAACCAGGTTTAGAAATTTTCTTTATGCCTTTGATAACTCTATCTTTGTTGTTGTATTTTAATGTAACTTTAATGATACCTTGTTTTCCATCTTCTACTTTTTCGTATTCAGAAATGTAACCTTCATTTTTTAGAACTGCTAAAATTTCTAGTTTTAAACGTGATGCAGGCATTGTAACACTTTCATGTTTTGCTTGGCTTGCATTACGGATTCTAGTTAACATATCTGCAATTGGATCAGTCATTACCATAATATTTGACCTTCCTTTCTTACCAACTTGCCTTTGTAACGCCAGGTATTAATCCTTGGTATGCAAGTTCTCTAAAGCAAATTCTACAGATTTTGAATTTGCGATAAACTGCATGAGGACGACCACAACGTTCACAGCGAGTGTATTCTCTTGTACTAAATTTTGCTTTGCGAGAGCATCTTACTTTTTGGGATGTTTTTGCCATAATCAAAAGACCTCCTTACTTCTTCGCAAATGGCATACCTAACATTGTTAATAATGCACGACCTTCTTCGTCAGTCTTAGCAGTTGTAACAATTACGATATCCATACCACGAATTTTTAAAACTTTATCATAATTAATTTCAGGGAAAATTAATTGTTCTTTAATACCAATAGTATAATTTCCTCTACCATCAAAGGCATTTGGATTTACACCACGGAAGTCACGAACACGTGGAAGAGCGATAGAAACTAATTTATCATAGAATTCATACATTCTTTCACCACGTAAAGTAACTTTTGCACCAATTGACATACCTTCACGAAGTTTGAAGACAGCTATAGATTTCTTAGCTTTTGTAACAAGTGGTTTTTGGCCTGTAATGATTGCTAAATCTTCACAAGCAGCATCTAGTAACTTGGAATTGTGAATTGAATCACCAACACCCATGTTTACTACAATTTTTACGATTTTAGGAACTTGCATAACTGAAGTGTAATTAAACTTCTTTGTTAATTCAGCTACGACAGTTTCTTTATAATATTGTAAGACACGATTCATAACTATTCAAGCTCCTTTCTACTTAATTACAGTATTAGAACGTTTACAATAACGAACTTTTTTACCATCTACAAATTTGTAACCTATTTTTGTAGGTTTCTTATCTACTGGATCTAAGTAAGCAACATTAGAAATACTAATTGGTGCTTCTTTTTTCTCAATACCACCATCAGGATTTGCGTTTGATGGACGGTTATGTTTAGTTACAATGTTAACACCTTTTACTACAACACGATTAGATTTAGGTAAAACTTGTAATACTTCACCAGTAACGTAGTTACCTTTAATAGGTTTTTGATTGCCAGCTATAACAGCTACAATATCACCTTTTTTAATTCTCATAACGCTACCTCCTATAGTACTTCAGGAGCAAGAGATACAATCTTCATGAAATCTTTTTCACGTAATTCACGAGCAACAGGACCAAAAATACGTGTTCCTCTTGGGTTCTTATCTTCTTTGATAATTACAGCAGCGTTATCATCAAATTTAATATATGAACCATCTTCTCTTCTTACTGCTTTCTTAGTACGAACGATTACTGCTTTAACAACGTCACCTTTTTTAACTTGGCCACCAGTTGTTGCAGATTTAACTGAACAAACAACGATATCGCCGATTGTTGCAGATTTGTGGATTGAACCACCTAAAATTTTAATTATTAAAAGTTGCTTTGCACCGGAGTTATCGGCTACATTGACTCTTGTTTCTTGTTGAACCATTGTAAATACCTCCTATTAGATTATTACTGCTTCTTGAACAACTTTTACTAAACGATAGCGTTTAGTTGCAGATAGTGGACGGCATTCCATAATTTCTACAATGTCACCAACTTTTGCTACATTTTGTTCATCATGTGCAGTAAATTTCTTAGTATATTGAACTCTTTTACCATATAGTGGATGTCTACGATGAGTTTCAACTTTAACTGTAATTGTCTTATCGTTTACAGCTGAAACAACAACGCCAACATAAACTTTACGACTACATTTTCTTTCTTCCATAAGTTACCTCCGATTACTTGCTAGATGCAGCTGCACGTTCTGTAAGAACTGTGTAACATCTTGCAATTTCTTTCTTAACTTTCTTTAATTGAGCTGTATTTTCAAGTTTACCAACGGCTGCTTGAAAACGTAAATTAAATAATTCTTGTTTTAAGTCGTTAATATGATTAAGAATTTCAGTATCATTTAATTCACGAATTTTTCCGGCAAGAGTTTTCTTTTCAGCGATTTTCTTTGCTAACTTTTTATCTACTTTTGGAGCTTTTGTTGTTCTAGCCATTAACAATCACCACTTTCTCTTGTTACAAATTTTGTTTTAACTGGTAGTTTGTGTGCAGCAAGTCTTAATGCTTCACGTGCTATTTCTTCAGAAACACCACCGATTTCAAACATTACTGTACCATCTTTAACTACTGCTACATATCCATCAGGAGCACCTTTACCGGAACCCATACGTACTTCTAATGGTTTTTTAGTTTTGATATTATGAGGGAATATCTTGATCCATACTTGACCATCACGTTTCATATAACGAGTCATCGCGATACGAGCCGCTTCTATTTGACGATCAGTAATCCATGCGCCCTCTAAAGATTGAAGACCAAATTCACCAAAAGTAACTTTTTTGCCACCTTTTGCTTTGCCTTCATAACTAACGCGATGAGGACGACGATATTTAGTTCTTTTAGGCATTAACATAATTATTTAGCCTCCTTTTTTGAATTTTTTGCTGCAGGTAAAATTTCACCTTTATTAATCCAAACTTTAACTCCTAACTTTCCATAAGTAGTAGCTGCTTCAGCGATTGCATAATCGATATTTGCACGAAGAGTATGTAGAGGTACGCTACCTTCAATATATCCTTCACTTCTTGCAATTTCAGCGCCGCCTAAACGACCAGAAATGCTTGTCTTAATACCTTTAGCACCTGCTTTTAAAGCTTTTTGGATTGCCATTTTTTGAACACGACGGAATGAAGCACGATTTTCAAGATCTTCTGCCATCTTACGAGCAACTATAGTTGCATCTTTATCTGCTTCGATTTGTTTAATTTCAACTACTGATATATAAACGTTTTTACCAGTTAATTTTTGTAAAGCAGCAACTGCTTCATTTTTCTTTGAACCACCAGTACCAATAACGATACCAGGTTTAGCTGCATGAATTACAACGATTACTCTTTTACCAGTACGTTTAATTTCGATATGTGAAACATATGCAGCTTTATAGAAATTATTTAAAAATTCACGAATTTTTAAGTCTTCATGTAATAAATCAGCAACTTTAGTTTTTGGAGCATACCATTTTGCTTCCCAATCACGGATAATGCCAATTCTCATGCCGACAGGATTAACCTTTTGACCCATATGTTTCCTCCTAATTTTGACCGTCAGACACTACAACTGTAATGTGACTAGTTCTTTTTAAAATTCTATTGCCGCTTCCTTTTGCTCTTGCACGGAATCTTTTTAATGTAGCACCTGGATTAACGTAGATTTCTTTAATAAATAAGTTTTCTACTTCAAGTCCTAAATTATGTTCTGCATTAGCAACAGCGGAATTTACTACTTTTAATATATCTTCTTTAACTGTAGATTCGCAGTTATTTAATATTGAAACCGCTAATCCTACTTTTTTACCACGAATTAGATCCACAACTAAACGAGTTTTACGTGGAGAAATTCTAAGTGATTTTGCAACTGCTCTAACTTCTGCCATATTTTACCTCCTATTTAGCTGCTTTCTTATCTTTACCGTGACCACGATATGTTCTTGTTGGAGCGAATTCACCGAATTTATGGCCTACCATATCTTCAGTTACATATACAGGAATGTGTTCTTTACCATTGTGAATTGCAACAGTATGTCCAACAAATTCTGGATAAATTGTTGATCTTCTTGACCAAGTTTGAATTACTTTCTTTTGATTTGATTCATTTAATTTAACAACTTTGTTTAATAAATGTTGATCAATAAAAGGTCCTTTTTTAAGTGAACGTGCCATATATGCATTTCCTCCTTAACCATTTCTACGACGAACGATAAGATGGTTCGTTTTATTTTTAGTTTTTCTTGTTTTAAGACCAAGAGCAATTTTACCCCAAGGTGTCATTGGAGACTTACGACCGATAGGTTGACGGCCTTCACCACCACCATGAGGGTGATCATTAGGGTTCATAACTGAACCACGAACTGTAGGGCGGATACCCATATGACGAGTACGACCAGCTTTACCTACATTTACAAGTTCATAGTCTAAGTTGCCAACACCACCGATTGTAGCACGGCAAACACCTAGAATACGACGAACTTCACCACTTGTTAAACGTACAAGAACGTAACGGTCTTCACGTCCAAGAATTTGAGCACTGCTACCAGCAGCTCTAACTAATTGGGCACCATGACCTTGGTGTAATTCGATATTATGAACAACAGTACCAACAGGAATATTAGCAATAGGTAAGCAATTACCAATTGTAATATCAACGTTTTCACCTGAATAAATAGACATACCTACTTTTAATCCTTCAGGTGCAATAATGTATCTTTTTTCTCCATCAACATAATTGATTAAAGCTATATTAGCACTACGATTTGGATCGTATTCAATTGAAGCAACTTTACCTTCAATACCATCTTTATCTCTTTTAAAGTCGATAATACGATATTTTCTCTTTTCACCGCCGCCTTTATGACGAACAGTTATGCGACCATAAGAATTACGACCACCTTTTTTATTTAATGTAACTAATAAACTTTTCTCAGGAGTATCTGTTGTTATTTCTTCATATGTTAAAACTGACATATTACGACGACCATTAGTCGTTGCTTTATATTTTTTTACAGCCATGATAACCTCCTATTAAATTTCAAATTTATCGATTGTTTGACCAGGCATTAAGCGAACGATTGCTTTCTTATATGCTGATTTAAAACCTTCGAATCTTTGCATTCTTTTTGCTTTTTGATGAACATTTATAGTTCTGATTTCAACAACGTTAACACCGAAAATCTTTTCGATTGCGTCTTTAATTTCTGTTTTAGTTGCTTTTGGATCAACTTCAAATGTGTATTGTAGTTTTTCTACTAAGCCACTTGTTTTTTCAGTAATAATTGGTCTTTTAATAACATCATACATTGATTTCATTATTTAAGTACCTCCTCAAACTTTTCAACAGCAGCTTTTGTAATTATTAAGCTGTTTACATTCATCATTTCATAAACTGAAATGTGATTGTATTGTTGAACTAGTAAATATGGTAAATTATGACCAGCAATTTCTACATTGCCGTTTGCATCTTCAAGAACGATTGCAACTTTTCTACCATTTACCTTTAAATCATTAATAACTTTTACTAAGCTCTTTGTTTTGAAATCAGCAAGTTCTAATGATTCAACTACATAAATTTGTCCTTCACGAACTTTGTTACTTAATGCACATCTCATTGCAAGACGAGCAACTTTTTTATTTACTTTTAGAACATAACTTCTAGGAACAGGTGCAAATACAACACCACCACCTCTAAATTGAGGAGCACGAATTGTACCTTGACGAGCACGTCCTGTACCTTTTTGACGCCATGGTTTTCTTCCACCGCCACTAACTTCAGAACGAGTCTTAGCTTTTTGTGTTCCTTGGCGTTTTGCAGCTTGTTCAGCGATTACTGTATCAAATATAGCTTGTTGATGATCTTCTACACCAAATACATGTTCGCTTAATTCGATTTCACCAACTTGTGAACCTGTTTGATTGTATAATACAACTTTTGGCATGATTGACTCCTTCCTATGCTAATGCTTCAGGATTAAGCGCTGGTTTCTTTGCTTTTACAGCATTCTTAACAATTACAAATGAGTTGTTTGCACCAGGAACGCTTCCCTTTACTAAAATTACATTGTTTTCTTGATCATACTTAACAAATTCAAGATTTTGAATTGTCTTTGTTTCTCCGCCCATACGACCAGCCATTTTCTTACCTGGTTTAATACGAGCAGGTTGAATTGATCCCATTGAACCAATTCCACGATGATATCCTGAACCGTGTGCGGCAGGACCTAAATGGAAATTGTGACGTTTGATAACACCTTGATAACCTTTACCTTTTGATGTACCAGTTACATCTACTAATTCTCCAACAAAAAAGATATTTCCTTTAACCTCTTGTCCAACTTCGAACGCTAGCATTTCTTCCCCAGCGATTTCTTGTATGAAGCGCTTAGGGGCTGTGTTAACTTTAGCAACATGTCCTAATTCAGGTTTATTAGCAAGTCTTGTAGGCTTGTCACAATATCCTAATTGAACAGCATTGTAACCATCAGTTTTAACAGTCTTTTTTTGTAATACTATATTCGGAGTTACTTCAATAACTGTAACAGGGATTAAAGAGCCTGTTTCAGAAAATACTTGAGTCATTCCAATTTTCTTACCTAAGATTCCTTTGGCCATGAGTGCACCTTCCTTTCTCTATTTTAGAACGATTTCAACACCAGATGGAAGTTCTAGATGAACTAACGCATCCATTGTTTTTGGAGTAATATTTACGATATCGATTAAACGTTTGTGAGTACGACGTTCAAATTGTTCACGACTATCTTTGTATTTATGTGGTGAACGAATAATTGTAAATACTTCTCTTTCTGTTGGTAGTGGAATAGGGCCAGAAACTTTTGAACCAGTTCTCTTAGCTGTTTCCACAATTTTTTTCGCAGATTCATCAAGTAATCTGTGATCATAAGATAGCAATCTTATTCTTAACTTTTTTTCTTTTGCCATGTTTTACCTCCTAGCTTTTTCTAAGCTTAAGACTCCACACGAATTCCCTGACCATACGCACCACGGCAACTCTTCCGTGCGTGTCAGCAACCTCGCATATCTTAGTCCGTTTTTAGCCTTGTATATTATACTCGTTTTCACATTTCTAAGCAAATTGTTTGCTCGTTTTTTTGTATTTTCTTAATTATCACTTACAAAAAAATAATTTTTCTTATTAATTTTTTCCTACATAAAAAGACTAGCACAATAATGTGCTAGCCGCTTTTTAATTTTCTAACGTTTCTTTCTTAATACAAAAGCAAGAAGGGTTACTGCTGATGTTAGTGTAATTACCATTTCTATTGTTTTCTTACAACTACATCCTTTCTTTCCTGGTTCTGTTGGAGTTGGATTTTCTTTTTGTATCTCTTCAAATCTTGCTTCCAAGGTTACATTTCCTTCTTTTACTTCTGTTACTTTTTCGCCATCTTTATACCATCCTAAGAATTTATATCCTTCTTTTGTGGCTTCTTTTAATACTACGGTTTCTCCTTCTTCATATGTTGTTGGGTTTTCTCTATTATTTGTTCCACCATTTAGTATATATGTGATTTGATATCTTTCTTTTATCTTTTCCCATTTCGCTGTTAGGATTACATCTTCTTTTGTTTCTTTTCCTATACTTGTTACTTTGGTTTCTCCTATATACCATCCTAAGAATTTATATCCTTCTTTACTTGGGTCTTTTAATATTATTTCTTCCCCTTCTACATAGCTTTCTGGATTTTCTGAATTGTTTGTTCCTCCATCTAGTATATATGTTATATTATGACTTACTGTTGGATTGTTTGTTCCTACTGTGATTATTTCACTCTTTACATTCTTCGCTGTTGTTCCTACTACATATGTTATTACTAGTTGGATCTTATATTCTTGATGTTCTAAATCTAAATTTTTTATTGTTTGTATTCCTGATTTTGTTGTTAGTGCGATGTCTTCATCATTTACTTTTAATACTGCTGACATCACTAAGCTATCATCATCTACATACTTATATTCGATTGTTACTCGATTATTCTTTTCTTGTGTTTTTATAAACTTACTTATTGTTGGTACATTATATGATAATGTTGTTACTGTTTTATTTATCTTTCCTGGATATATATTTCCTGTTGTTGGTTCTACACAATTAAATGTGATTTCTACATCAAATTTTGTATTTTCTGGTAAGTCTTCTATTAATAATTCATCTTTTGATCCCATTACATATTCTCCATCATTCATATGGATTACTATGTCTTTAAACCAATTTGAGGTTTCGGATTGTCGTTTTACTACCCTTATACTGTTTTTACTAATGTCTTCAAATTTTATACCGAGCGAAGGCATCTCAAAGGCTTTGGTTTTTGTAGTTAAAACATATGAGACATTTTTGTATTCATCAGTTTTTTCTTTTTTCATGTCAAAAGTAAATGTAACTTCATATTCAGTATCTTCTTGTAGACCAGATATTTCCAATGTATCATTTTCCATTGGATATGTTTTACCATTAACAGTTATTTTCATATTTTTAACTTTATCAGTGTTTATGTTGTCTTCTTTATATACAACAATAGAGTTGCGAGTATTGTGAACAGTATTTACTTTATATCCCGGATCTCTAACTACAAATAATAGACCATTAAAATTAGCTCTTGTTGCACCATCTGTAGGCATATTAACTATATCGAAGTTTCCAATTGAATTTCTTACAATCGCACAAACGGAACCTCCACCATCTTGTTGATATGCTTCAACAACTCCTATTGATTTTAAATATGCATTCGCTTCATTTTGATTTAGGCCTCTATACTTACCAGTTTTACGTGAAGCAGTTAATAATACATATGTACCATCAGCTTTTCTTCCAAAGATTGAACGACTATATTGTTGAGTATCATAACTTCCTACTCCTTCAACATCTTTATCATTAAGACGATGTGCTGTATGAAAACCTGCTGTGAATTCTACTTCATTTAATTTTTCATCTACATATGAATCTTGAACAACAATTTTTGTACCTATTTTTAAACTATTTATAACTTCTTCATTTTTTGTATCGATTGCAAATTGAGCTTGTTCAACTTTATGTTCAGTAGCTATTTTACTAATAGTACCTCTGCCAAATCCAACAAATTCTGGAGTTTTACCAGCACGAACATATTCTGGAGCATTACTTACATATTGTAGTTCTGGATTTTCTACAACAAATAAATGTTCACCATTAATTTCAGGACATACATATGCACCGCTAGAATCAGCATTAAGCTTTTGATATGACATCCAAACAGTTGTTTGATTATCTTGTGCTTTTTCATTAAATCCCTCAAGTTTAATCTCTTTTACCAACTCATCTTTATCATTATATACATATATATAATATCCCTTGCGGGCAGATTCATATACAAAAGGATTAGATTCTCCATTATTTGATAAACCAACAAAACTTCCTGATGCGCCAAATAATCCTACTGTAAATCTACGTTCGCCATCTATAGTTAGAGGGTAAAATGGTTGAGGATAAAATGGAACATTACTTTCCGCATATCTTGATGACATTGCATATTGGTCTCCATTAATACCACCTAAAACTATCCAACCTGGATGAGTGTCTTCATAATTTTTCGCTAAAACATCTAGCGTAACTCTTTTATATGTACAATTTGTATCTTGATATGCCCAGTTAACTAATTTAGAATATACACCATCAGTTTTCATAGAAAATACATTTAGTTCTTGTGAATTTAATGTGTCTGGTGAAACAGTTTCGCCTAATACATAATTATATTCCATTCCATAAATATTACTTTTTTGATTGGAAGTGGTTGTAAATCCACCTTTACCATTTTCACTATATACAGTTTTAGAATCATTAGTTGAAGTAGCAAAAACTTTTACCAATGGAAAAACAAATATAGTTAACAAAAATAATGTAAATAATCGTTTAATTCTTTTCATTTTTCATTCTCCTTTCCTATATTTTATCATATTTTATTTATTAAAGAAAATAACTTGCAAAAAACAAATAAAAGACTAGCACAATAATGTACTAGTCTCAGACTGTTGACAAACTAAAGTTTGTCAACAGCATTTTTATTTCTTTAGTTAAATTAAGAAAAATAGGTAAATTATGTTCATAAAACTTTTAAAAATCCCTACTTTCTATTAAATTTACATCAAAAATGTAGCAAAATTAATGAAAACAAAAAAGCCCTTATTTTAGTAGTACTAAAAAAGGACTTTGTCAACAAACTGAGACTAGCACAATAATGTACTAGTCTCTTTTTAATTTTCTAATGTTTCTTTCTTAATACAAAAGCAAGAAGGGTTACTGCTGATGTTAGTGTAATTACCATTTCTATTGTTTTCT
>CAKPAZ010000018.1 GCA_934133195.1 uncultured Bacilli bacterium
AAACGTACTGAAGATTACGCTTATAATTAATTATTTTTAGGACATTTTGCAAAGTTATTGACATAATTGGTATAAATTTTTAAACAAATTTCTTTAATTTCTTAAGCTTTTTATGTATAATAATTGCTGGTGGTGATAAGATGAAAGAATTTACAAGAACATCATTATTATTAGGTGAAGAAAATATTAAAAAATTAAGTGGTAAAAATATTTTATTATGTGGTGTTGGTGGTGTTGGATCTTACGTTCTCGAGGGACTTGCGAGAATGGGAATTGGATCATTTACCATCGTTGATTTTGATGTTGTTGACATCACAAACATTAATCGTCAGTTGATTGCTCTTCATTCAACAATTGGTAAAAAGAAAGTTGAAGTCGCAAAGGCAAGAGTCTTAGATATAAATAAGGAAGTAAAGATAAAAGCATTGGATTTAATCATTAGTGAAGAAACTATTGATGAAATTGTTGGAGAAAACTATGACTACATCATTGACGCAATCGATGATGTAAAGGGGAAGATAGCTTTAATTAAAAAGGCTAAAGAACTTAATATTCCAATTATTAGTTCTATGGGTACTGGTAATAAACTAGATCCAACTAAGCTTAAAATTATGGATTTAAATCAAACTTCATATTGTCCGCTTGCTAAAAAGATGCGTTATGAATTAAGAAAAATTGGAATTACCCATCTAAAGGTTTTATCATCTTTAGAGATGCCTCATGAAGTAGTTACTGATGATCCAACTGTTCATACCGTTGCCTCCGTTAGTTTTGTACCTAGTAGTGGGGGTTTACTTATTGTAAGTGAGGTTATTAAGGATTTATTAAAATAAGCTTAATAAAAAAAAGATTTGTATTGATGTTACAAATCTTTTTTTGTTGTGATTAAATATCATATTTACTTAAAAGTTGTGATGGTGTTAAACGCATATAAAGAATAATTGGAATAATACCAACTACAACATTTATGACAAGAAGTGATAATGTTGAAATTACAAAGTGACTAAGTGGAATACTAAAGTTTAAATAAAGGATTGGTAGACTTGATAGGATATTAACAACAATGTAAGTTAGTAAGCCACCAATAAGCGTTGATTTTAAACTCATCATAAAGATTTCCATTGCATATACTTCAACTAAACTACCCTTACTGATTCCGATTGCTCGATATACACCTAAATCATAGATATTCTTAATAGCATATGAACGCATTGTAAAGAAGACAATGGCGATTGATACAAGAATAATGGTTGTAACGATTAAGGTTCTTGAAGCAACAAGTTTTTTAGAATTTTCAATGTATGGTGCAAATAAATTATCGTATTTTGATTCATGGTGAATCTTCATATTGTATTTTTCACTAACACTATCTAAATAGTTTTTAACTTCTTGTTTTTCTTGTTCATTTCGAACAATTACTTTAGCTTCTTCATGGCTTCCAGCAATAACTGAAGCAAGGATCTTATCATACATACTATCATTTACGACTACTTTAAAAGGTATGTCTGTAAAGTCATATCCATCTTTAGGGGTAAATACTAAGCTATGATCATCATTTATTACAAGTTGTTTATAGAACATTGCTGATTGTCCTACTGATGATTCAGTGTTTACCACAACTTCATCTTCTTTTAAATCCGTAATTTTTGTAGCATTTGGATATTCATTGTAGGTACTTACCGAACAAATTGTTACATCGTTTCGTTTGATATTTGATGGATAAATACCAAGCATTTGCCATTTATTGATATAAACTGTATGGGTATTTTCGGAACTAATACCAACTATTTTTAGATATATGTTGGTATCTTTTACTTTTACAGTTTGACCAACAAAGTTTGCGACACTCATAATATTAGATAAGGTAGAATTCTTTAAGGCTTTTTTTACTACCCATTCATCAACAACGATTTCAGTAGCATTTTGGGAGGTTCTACCATATTTGATTTTACTTGTATCAAGATACTCAATTGGCATATAACTTAAGCCATTAAGAACATAGTCGACATCTTCAATTTGTGAAAACATATCGAAGGTGTAGATTAAATCATATGAATAATCAAGTGTAAATGGTTCTTGCAATTCATTTTTAAAGTCTGTTATGAATTCTTTAATGATTTCTTCTAGACTTGCATTATCCATTAGTGGATCTTTCTTACTGAAGGTAATATCATAAATTCTTGAATCACTTACGCCAATTCCTTCATAGTCAATCTTTTTGGCCATGACAATACTTTCTACACAAAGTAAGGTTAAAGCAGAAATCATAAATAAAACAATACTTAAGAATACTCTTCTTCTTTTATTTTGTTTAAGATTGGTTCTCGCAAGATTAATTCTTTCTTTAAATGGAAGTTTTGGAGTCTTTTTATAAGTAAGTGACTCTAATTCATAATCATTTAAATTTACGGTATTATCAACATCTAAGTCTTTGCGTTTTTCATCTTTTATGATGACTTCACTATCTTTATCAACGATAACTAAAGGATTAGTACTTGATAGATAGAAACGTCCATTTTCATAGATTATCTTTAAATCAAGGTTAGTTTCTTCGTTTGTATAAAGTTCAATTGATGAAGTATCACTTGTAAGGGTTGTTTTTTGATATTCTTGTAAGTAAATTGTTTGGTCATCTACCATCTTGTAAGTACCATTTCCATTGAGGTTGGTTACTTTAACAACCTTACCATCACTTACTTCAACAATGGTGTCTGCATAAGCAGTAGCCATTCTTTTTTCATGAGATACTAAGATTACCAATGTTTTTTGGCTAATCTTTTTTATGATGTTCATGATTTGAATGGTATTTTTTTCATCTAGATTTCCTGTTGGTTCATCCGCAAGTATTAATGATGGTGATTTAATTAAGGCTCTAGCGATGGCAACACGTTGTTGTTGTCCTCCCGATAGTTCTGAAACTTTTTTGTTTTTGTATTTTAACATTCCAACGGCCGTTAGAACATAGTTTATTCTTTCATCTTGGGTTTCTTTATCAAGACTATACATTTCAAGGGCAAGTTCAAGATTGTATTTTACCGTTCTATTAGTAAGTAGTAAATAGTTTTGAAAGATATAACCTATTTTTTCATTTCTTATTTTATCAATTACTTTTGATGAGTATTTAGTTACTACTTCATCACCATAACTGATGGTTCCACTTTCAAAAGAATCTAGGCCACCAACAACATTCATTAAAGTTGTTTTACCTGAGCCTGATTCACCAAGGATGGCAACAAGACCAGTTTCCGGAAAAGTAAGTGATGTATCATTAATAACGTGAATTTCATTATTCTTATGACGATAAAAATATTTATTTAAATTATTAATCTTAATCATCTTAATCCTCCTTTGTATAGATTATCTTGTTATTTTTCTTCATATATTTATTGAAGGAGGTTGCGACAACAACCATTGTAATAAGGCTTATTATCAATAAAGCAAGATAGTCATAATATCTAACATACTTGAAGAATTCAACGATGTAGGCATTAGTTACTGTTTTATTTATGATTAACGCAAGAATTAGAACTAAAATGAATGATATAATACCATAAGCAATGGTTGTAAAGTAAGTAACCATATTACTTGTTTTACTTTCCATTCCAATCATTCTAAAAATGATTTGGTCTTTCTTTTTCATTTTCATTAAGGCATAGCATAATGCGTATTCTACTAAACAAATGATAACTAAGCTAACGATTGAAACGCCAAGAGTGATGAATCTTTCCGCAACTTTCTTTACATCATAACTTGTAGTACTAACTCTATAACATGATACACTAACAAAGTCTTTACTACCTAAAGCCGCAATCGTTTCATCAGTGTAAGCATAATCTTCTAAGAATACTGCGAACTGTGTTTTTGCTTTAAAGTAATTATAAATCTTAGAAAAAATCATCGTTGATACTCCAAGAATTTGGGGATCATTCGTATAACTATATTCTAAGTTATAAGTTACATAACTTACGTCATCAACTACTGCTTTTCTATTTTCGTAGTACACTGTATACATTGGGAAGATTGCTTCTCCTTTATTTAAGACAAGGGAACCATTTTTATTAAGAGTGCTTAAGGTTTGAAGGATACTTTCATTAAAAGATATTTTTGATCCAGTTTGATTATAATCAACAATGATTTTGTCGAAAGTTAATCTTTCCTCTTTTCTGATTCCAAGGGAGTCACGATAATAATAGACAGTTGAAAAACTAATATCATACTTCATTAAATCCATAATTTTACATAAGTCTTCAGAGAAGAAAGCATACTTAGTGTTTTCTTTTAAGAGGCCTACAATCTTAACATCATATGATATATACTTATCTTTAGCCATGTTACGGCGATTAGTAAATAAGATTTTTTCAGTTTGATTTAGTACAGCTGGGTCATCACTATATAGTACTACTTCACGATTATTTTCAGGAAGTCTACCTAGGACTAAATCATCTTTAGTCAAAGATGTACTAGAACGCATAAAGTATGAATAGTCTTTAAATTCAATACTTTTAGTGATTACTGGGGTTGGTGATCCTGATGGATCTTCAACAAAACCTCCACGTTCTACTTCTTCATAGTTATTTGGTCTAAAGTAGTTGATATCTGTAATATATTCATATTGTTCAATATTTTTTACTCTTTTTACTTTCGCGGATGAAATCATTTCCTCAGTGAGGGTTTTTTGATCTTGGGTTGTAACAAGAAGTTTTGATTGATCATGATTAATGAAAACATCATCACTAATTATTTTAGTGTTGGAGTCATCTAAGTTTTGGATAAAAGTTCCTATAAATACAAATGATGCAATCGTTAAAATAAAAGTAAGTAGTAAGGTAAAGATTGTACGATGTGGTTCTGACTTAAACTCTAAGCCAAAGAAGCTAAAGGCTTTTTTGAAAGGCTTAGTTTGATCTTTAGGTTTTTCGGTTATTTCTTCTTCCTTTACTTCTTGTTTTATTTCATCACTTACCACCATACCATCATGAAGACGGATTTTTCTTGTGATGTATGGTTCTATTTCTTCTTGATTGTGGGTTACCACAATAACAAGTTTATCTTTTGAGATTTTTTTAAGAAGTTCCATGATGGCTTTTCCGTTTTCAACATCTAAGTTTCCGGTTGGCTCATCTGCTACAATTACATCTGTTGATTTAGCAAGGGCTCTCGCAATCGCTAATCTTTGTTTTTGACCACCTGATAGCTTTACGGCTTTTTTGTTCATGTGTGATTCTAAATCAACTAATTTTAAAAGTTGAATAGCTTCCTTTTTCGCAACTTTCTTTGATTTACCATCAATAATGAAAGCACTCATAACATTTTCTAAAGTCGTAAAAGAATCAATTAAATTGTAGTTTTGGAAGATAAAAGCTATTTCTTCTTTTCTTAACTTTTCAAAGTCTTCTTCACTATAGTAGGAAGTTGGTTTTCCTTTATAGTAGATTTCTCCATCTTCATAAGTGTCAAAACCGGAAATTACGTTTAGTAAAGTTGTTTTACCAGATCCTGATTCTCCTGTAATCGCAATAAATTCACCTTTTTTAAATTCGAGGTTAATTTTCTTTAGGGCACAGGTTACATTGCTTTTGGTATGATAATACTTTGAGAGATTTTCAATTTTAATCATTTTAGGATCTTTTTCTCCTTTCTTTTTAAAAAAAGAGTGACACTCTTATTTAGAAAATGTCACTCTTTGATGTTTAGTAGAATTTGATGACAAATTTCTCCTGATTTATTACTAGCAATAGTTGAAAACTTTTCATAATCAAGAGGATCAGTTGAACCAATTAAATCAGATATTGTCCTAATTATTAGACATGGAATATTGTAATCATAACATATTTGGAAGTATGCGGCACTTTCCATATCAAAAGCTAATACATCATATGATGAGAAGTGTGTATCAACTATTCTTTGGCATTTTTCATAATTAGTAACAAATTGATCACCAGTACAAATCATTCCATATTGTAAGTCATTAATATTTAAACTCTTAATTACTTTTAGTAAATCTTCATCTATTTCAAAATACTTAGGATATCCTTCTAATTGTCCATAATCAAGATCAGTCATAGCATCAGTTGTCATGTCAACATCTGAGTAGATGCATGAAGTAGCGATAACTGTGTCTAAGGTGTGAAGAGTCTTTTTGTATCCTCCTGCAATTCCCATATTGATTATTAGACTTGGATGGAATTTTTCAATTAGAACTGAAAGCATTGATGCGGCAGAAACTTTTCCAATACCTGATTTTGCAAGAACAATTTGGTGATTGTTAATAGTTCCAGTATATACGAGTTTTCCTTTAATGGATGAAATGTCTAAATTTGTCAATTGTTCTTTGAATGTAGCAAATTCTTTATCCATTGCTACAACAATTAATATACAACTCATTATTTCTTTCTTGAACCTTTTTTAGCTGGTTTTTCTTCAGGAACAAAGATACGTTCAATACGAACTTCAAATTGTTCACCATCTTCAGTTTTTACTAAGACAATGTCACCAACTTTAGAGTGGATGATAGCTTTTCCAAGTGGAGATTCATCAGATATTTTTTGTTGAAGAGGGTCAGCTTCAATTGTACCAACGATTTGGTAAGTTTCAGTTACACCTTCATCTAAGAAGTTTACATCAATGTATTTACCTAAGTTATTTCCTTCCTCACCAGTGATGATAACAGCTTGTTTTAAAGCTTGTTCAGTTTCTTTGATAGCTGCAGCAATACGAGCTTGGTTATCTCTTGCGGCATCATAGTCAGCATTTTCTGACAAGTCACCTTGAGCACGGGCATCTTGTAAAGCGATTATGTTGGCTTTTTGTTCTTCTTTTAGAAGTTCTAACTTTCTTTTTAATTCTTCATAACCTAACGCAGTTAAGTATAGTTTTTGACTCATTTTGTTCATTCCTTTCGATAATACGATATTTTATGTTTAATCTATTATATCAAATATTTATTTTTTTTGCAAGAGAATAAAATAGTAAATGTTAATGGATGTATAGGAATGTATAGATTCCAATCCATTGTACTAAGGCACCTAAAAAAACTAAGATATGCCATAAGAAATGAGATACTTTCTTATCAATGGTAAAAGGAATAAGACCTGCCATATAAAGAAGGCCACCTCCTAGAATCCAAAGGAAGAAAGTTAAATTGTTCATAACCATTTTAGGTATAAATAAGACAGCACTCCAACCAAGAGCAATGTATAAGATCATGTGGAGCCATTTCATTTTACCAGGTCCAAATACCGCAACAAAGGTAATACCTACAGCGATTATTACCCATTGAATGGTAACAAAGATAATACCATAGGTTCCTCCTAAATATAGAAGGAGAATTGGGGCATAGGTTGCACCAATGAGAAGATAGATTGATGTGTAATCAAATCTTCTAAATACCCTTTTGACGGTTGAGGCATATGAGAATGAATGATATAAACAACTCATAGTAAACATCATAAATAAACCAATAAAATAAACGATTGAAGCAAGAACTTGGTATGGTGACTTCGAGTGTACAAGCATTAAGATGAAAGCAACAATCGAAAAGATTGAACCAATGCCATGTGATACCGCATTACCGATTTCTTCAATGGTTCTTCGGTATGGAGCATCTTTAGTTTTGGTTACTTTTGCAACCTCATTAACTGTGCTTACATACTTATTCATTAGTGCTTGTAGATTGTTACGATAATTAGTTTTTAAGTTTCGTTTTTTCTCTTTATAATTTTCTTTGGAAAGTGAAAGCATTCTTTTTTCAAGTTTTAATGCTTTCTTATCTAAACGATATCCCTTTTTTAAAATTTTCCTATTTTTTTTATATTCTTGTTTTACTTCTTTTCTTGTCATGATTTTCCCCTTTTTTTTACTTGATAAATTTTTCCTATTTATTTTTTACAAGTCTTGCCATATCATGTTCATGAACTACAAATGGAAGTTTAATAATAAATTGTTGAAGTGGGTGTCTTGCGACATCTAGTTCTTCTTTAGTTTGAGCATCAATCATTTTTGTTACTTTAAATAAAGTATTCTTTAAAGTTGGACCAAAGAATTCTAGGGTATCTCCAACCGTAAAGTAATTACGTTGTTCTATTAAGGCTTCCATGGTTTCTTCATTAAATGAAAGTACGTACCCAACATATTCTTTAGTTGGTTCTTCCGTACGGACATTGTAAAGTTGCTCATTATATGTTACAAGTCCGTTCAAAAAGCCACAACTAGTTAGACGATTTTCAGCTTTATTTATTTCGATTTTTGCTTGTTTTAAGGTTTCTTTTGATACGTTACCACCATTATTTAGATATTCATCAATGACCATTCGATAACTTCTAACAACGGTTGCGATATAGTAATTTGATTTCATTCTACCTTCAATCTTAAGGGATTGCACCCCAATATCAAGAAGAGCGGGAATTTGATCAATTGCCATTAAGTCTTTTGAACCCATATTGAAGTATTCACCTTTAGGGTTGACTCTTCGTTTTTGGTAGGTTAGATTATAGTTCCATCGACATGAGTGAGCACATCCCCCACGGTTGGCATCACGACATGTCATATAATTACTAAGGGTACAACGACCAGAGTAGCTAGCACACATTCCCCCATGAATGAATACTTCTAACTCTAGTTGCGTATTTTTTCTTATTTGCTTCATTTCTTTTAAGGTTACTTCACGAGCAAGGACAACACGGGTTGCACCAATTGATTGATAAAAAGCAATGGCTAAACTATTAGTTATCGAAGTTTGGGTTGAAACATGAATTTCAACATTAGGACAAACTTTTTTCGCTGTTAACATGATGGTAAGACTTGAAGTGATGATGGCATCAATTTTAATCGAACCAAGATAAGCTAGATATTCATCTAATCCTGTTAAGTCTTCATCATGAGGAATGATGTTACATGTTACGTAAACCTTTTTGTTTAAACTATGTGCAAACTCACTTAGTTCTTTTAAGTCTTCTTTTGTAAAGTTGGAAGCACGAGCTCTTAAGCTAAATTCTTTACCACCGACATAAACAGCATCACTACCATATCTGAGGGCAGTCTTCGCTTTTTCAAGGTTTCCCGCTGGTGCGAGTAATTCAGGTTTATTCATTTTTAACACCTGCCTTTAATAAAACGGTTTTGTTTTGGTAAGCTCCTTTATATAAAGGAATGTTTAATTTATTTAATTCATCATTAAGAATTTTACTATCAATATGTTTTGTTACATAATCACTATAAAGGGAAACTATCTTTAGATACTCCTTATTCTTAATGTCAAAATGACTAATTAACAAATATGAGATATTAATCATATCATCTAGTTCTTCTGCTAAATAGTAGTGCTTTTCTTCAAATATTCTTACTCCATTTAAATCTTCAACTAAATGATATTCTGATTCTCTAGTTTCTTCTTGTAAGTTACCAAGTTTTCCTCTAAAGTTTAGAGGTTTTTTGTTTTTGAACTTAAAGTAATTTGTTACAAGTTCTCTTCTTGAATAAAAGCAACATGCCATTCCAAAGGCTTGAACAATTACTTGTTTTGTTACATGCTTTAAGATTTCTTTTAATTCTTCACTACTGATTTGATTAGATACTACCACATAACCATTAAGTTTATTAAAGATATTAATATCTGAGGTATTAGTTAGATAAGTTGATGCGGTGTAGACAGCTTTATCCGACATTCCTCTTTCTACTAAGATTTGGTAAAATCCCATATCAGAATATAGATAATAATCAATAAATTTAAAGACATTGTTTCTTAAAATAATTTTAATATAAGCAAGATCATCTTCATGAAAGATTCTTGTAGCATTGATAAATAGTAATTTTTGATTCTTTTTACAGAGGTTGACGATTTTTTCAATGTCTGAGATTACTAATTCTTTTAAATCTAAACTTAGAAAATCAATACCGACAATTAATCCTTCAACTCCATCATCTTTTATGAGTTTTCTTGCTTCGGCGATGGAGGTTACTTCACAGATTAATTTCATTCTTCGTTCCTCCAAGTAACACTTATTCCATCACCAATCGGGATAAATATTGTATGATAGTTTTCTAAAGAAGAAAGGTAATAATTATATTTTTTAATCTTTTCTGCAAGTTTTGTGACATTCTTAGTAAGTTCAATACCACCTTCTACGGCACCATGAAAAAAGAGATTATCCGTCACAATTATTCCTTTTTTATTTAAAAGTGGAGAAAACTTTTCAAAAAATTTGATATTTTGAGCTTTTGCGGCATCAATGAAGATTAAGTCATAATGTCCAAGATTGTTTAAATCAATCTCTAAAGCATCAGCGTGATGGACGGTAATTAAATCTTCAAGGTTTGCTTCTTTGATATTTTTTATCGCAAGACTATACATTTCATCGTTTCGTTCAATGGTGTCAACATGAGCATGAGCATAGTTAGCCATACAAATGCTTGAGTAACCAATGGCAGTACCAATCTCTAAGATGTTTTTAGCCTTTATCGTATCAAGTAAAGAAAAAATGACCATTAATGAATCTTTGATTATAATTGGAACATGATTTTCTTTCGCGTATTCTTCTAGTTTTGTAGCGATTGCTGGGAAATGTTTTTTATTTAATTCGTCAAAAAGTGTCATAAATATCAAATCCTTTCTTTAATATTTTAACACAAAATAGTAAGTTTATGGGGAAATATGTTATTTTAGTTTTTCATGGATTGATTCAGTTAAATATTTATTGATAAATTTTAAACCTTCTTTATATTTTGAAGTCGCAATAGCTCTTTTTAAGTATTCTCTTTCAAAGATCATTTCTAAGAAGAAATCATAATAATTAGATTTTACAATTAAAACATTTCTAAGATAATTGATTAAAGTATAATCCGAGTCATTGTTAAAATACATTTGAATGTAAGTCACAAAGTCTTTATAGATTTTTTCATATTTACTAAAGACATAGGTTTTAATTTTATTCATTACTTTATTAACAATGTCGTAATTATGGATATTGTAGGCACTACATGCCAGTAACATACATGTTTTCGCATTTAAGTTTTCATTTATTAATAATTCGTATAATTTTTCATATTCTTTATTATAATAATAAATTAAGCCAAGATGATAAAGATAGAAATCTTTGTCTTCTTCATTTTCAAGGTTTAGGTACTTAGAACATGTAAAGTAATTATTTAAGGTTAAATTATAATCAACATCAGCATCAACGGTTAAAAGCATCATTTTATTCATACATAAACGGGTAGTGAAAATAGGAGTTCTTGAGATTTTTTCAAAATGAAGGTAGTATTTTAAGGCTAAAGTATGCATACCGACATTAAACATTACTCTAATTCCTAGATCATACACACATGCCTCAAAAAAGATGTCATCATATTGAATGGAAGTAAGAACTAAGATTTGTTTATATGCTTTGATATTTTGATTAGTTGAATAAGAATATAAAGCACATGCGTAAAGATAAAACAGTAATTCTGTATTACTTAGGTTATCAGAGATTTCATCAAGTTTTGCGACCGCATCACGTACTTCTAAGTATCTTTTAGTAATGATATTATAAAATAAAACCATTAATTCAATTTCAGTTTCTGCGTAACTATTAGATGATAAAGCATGATTAACAAGATTATCCATCTCCTCATAGTTTCTTGAAAGATATGCTTCAAGTAATTCATGGTAAAGATTTCTGCTTCTTTCTTTGGTTAAGGTTTCATAATTAATGTTCATTTTTTCAAATAATGCTTTATAATATGTCTCATTTGCTTCAACTACATTGTTTTCAATCCTACTTAGATAACTACTGCTACATACTCCCTCACTTAAGTCCTCTAGTTTTAAACCTAGCTCCAGACGTTTTCTTTTTAAGAATTGTGATAAATCATTTTGATTTGTCACTTTTTTTAGAAATGAAAATGGATTTGTCATTTATAGTCCTCCTTATTTTTTGACAAATTGTTCAATAAAAAACTGATATCATAACTAATGTAACAAAATTATGAATATTTGTAAATTTTTTGTGTCTATAAGAAGTTGACATTTTCTTTTATCTTTTTTGCTTTTTTTTCAAAATAACAAAAATTATGAAAAAATATGACTTTTTAATTTTCTTTTTCTTTTGATATTTCTTTTAAAAGTTCTTACTTTTTTTAATTTTTTTTAGTTTTTTTTCACATTTGTCATTTTAAATATAAATGTGTCGAAAAAAAAGCACCTACTAAAAAATAGGTGCTTAATGATGTTAATTATACTTATACATGTATCTTACTTCACTCATTGCGGGTTTTTGGATAGATAAAGCTTCAAGTAATTGTACCGTTGATATTTCAAGGCCACTTGGAATATTAATGGTAATGTTAATACTTGTACTGCCTGCTTCACTTAAGATACTTGATAAATCAAAGTAAGCAACATTCATACCCGGTAAATTATTATTATGAGCTTTATATTTTTTACCATTAACCGTAATGTATAAATCATTATCATAATCATTTAAGTTAGTTACGATGTTACCATCTTTCTTAAATTGAATAGCTAGGATAAATGACTTACCTTCATGACGTTCATCACCAATGATATCACGATAGATATGATAAATTTGACTATCTGATTCATCTTGAGTAAGTTCAGATGGAGTAAAGTTGTAAGTTATACCAGTTGTAATTACAGTGTAGGCCATTTTCTTAAGGATTAAGATTTCTTCTCCGACATGGTCAATTCTAAAGTGTTTATACGCTTTTTCCACTGGGAAACTAACGATGTATTCTTTATCTTCATAGGTGTCAATTTCAAGAAGTTTAATTTCTTCATAAGTTGTACCATCTGTACTACCATAAATCATAACACTACCCATAGCACCACCGAAGGTAAGTCTTATATCTAAGATACCTTCTTTGATACTACTTGAAGTAATAGTAGTTTTATCTAGGCCATACATTAATCTTAAGTATTTATCAATAGCTGAGAATTCCGCATTTCTAATTTTAAATGATACTAATTTCATTTTGTTGTTATCTTCAAATGTATAAGAAGTATCACTATCTTTAGTTAATTTGGTATTTCTTGATGGAGTTATTGTATAAATCTTTTCTTGTAATGATGATTCATGAGAGAATACTTTTTGAATTTCTGATAACTTATCTTCTTCAAGAGGGATGTTAGCTAGTTGATCTTTTGATCTTACGCCATGAACAAAACGATCTTCTCTTGATTCATCTAAGTAACCAACATAAACTACATCATTTTTATAATAGCCATACTCTTCATCTTCTGGCATCATATAACCATTTGGTGGAGTTATTACAAAGTAATAAGCTTCCGATAAGCTTTCATAATCACCAAGTAAGTCTTTAAAAGTAATTTCTTCAAAGGCATTACCTACCATACTTAAATCTTTAAAATCACTAAGTTTTAGTTCTGTAATACCATTAACATCAGTAACAATGTAGTTTCCTACTACTGATTTTGTGGTTTGAAGAACACCATTAATATATTGACTATAATATACAGAAATGACAGTACCTTTAGGAAGGTAACGGGCATTAATGGTTGTTTGATGATTATCAATGTCATATAGTTGTTGATAAAATTGAATTAGTAAATCACGTTTTAATAGTAGATTGCTTGATTTATCAGTTAAACCACTATCATAGATGAAACTCTTTAGGTTTTCACTATTACGATGATTAACGATATACTTGAAGGTATAGATACCATCTTCAGGAAGTACTTCTTCCGTTACGGTTGCGGTATTCTCACCTACGATTAATTCAGAGTTACTTACTGAGGTTACAATTACTAAATATCCGTTGATACTTTCAGGAGAGATGTAATATAAATACATATTCTCATGATATTTTTCAATTTTAATTTCTTTAACACTTCTTTGAGCTTGTCCTTCCTCAGAGACAATGTATGCTTTAACATCAGCTTCGCCAATGAAGCCATCATCTTTTTGAATGGTAAAGATGTAACCGCGGTTGTTGTTAATTGGAATGGTGATTGCACGATTCAAATTTAAACCTTCATTGTATTTTTTGATTTCAGCAATTTCTGCCTCAGTCATTTCTGATGTTATTTCTTTACCATATTTATACAAGAAACTCTTAGGGAAACTTGTAACAACATGAGTACCTGGGGCTTCAACTACTTCAATTAAGAAACTCCAACGAGCATAGAAAGTATATGAGGTGTAAATTTCTAGATTTTGGTCAAGACTATCAAAACTTTCACCATATGATTCCACAGAGTTTGCGAAATCAACGAGGTAGAAGCCATTGAAAACATAACCAAAGATTCTTGCTTTATCAATTAAAGCTTGAAGTTCATTTCGTTTATCTTCAGTAAAGACATCTTTAAATTTTTCTCCTGATGTAACTTTGAAAGATAAAACTTTAGATCCTTCAAAATTTGGATTAAATACACTACAGTTAATATTGAACGATACTTCATAAGTAATGTTAAATTCAATATCAATGTTAAGACTACCAGAAATCATATTTGTTGGAATTTTTAGTTGATAAAATGTTCTATCAATATTCCAAGCAGTTACTTTATTATCTGATTCATCATAAATCCAACCATTTTCAATTACAGCATCTAAGTCATAAGTAGTAGTTCCAATTGTTACATTAAATTTCTTAGGAAGTCCACCATAATGTTCAAAGTTTGTACTCTTTAAAACATAATAAGGAGACGCCGTAGTTGTGTAAGTTAAGGCATCAATGGATGAACCGATAGTTGAATAACTTACATTGATTTCTTCAACAATTTGATAATAGATTTTTACTTCTTTTTCTTCAGATGTTGTAGAACGAAGGGTAATCGTTACATAATAGACATTAGTACTAGTGGTTGTATTGGCTTTAAATTCACCATTTTCATTAATTGTACCACCACCAGATGCTTGATAACTAACTGAATCAATGTACATTTCATCAATTATCTTTTCTTCCTTAGGGTCATTTTTACGAATAATAATTGGAAGGAATTTAGTTATACTTCCTTTTCTAATTAGATATGGATTAGTAACTGTTCCAATTGTTTCATCAAAATAATTTAAAGGCTTTGTATAATTTGCGTATGTCGCACCAACAAGACGAAGGGCGTTAGCTTGTAGTTTAATATGGATAACCTTATCCATATAAGTATTAGTATTACTTAATTTAAACTTGATATAACCAGATTCATCTTCGGTTAGACTGTTGTTACCTCTAAATAGAAGGGTATATGTTGTTTTGTTTCCTTCAGTTTTAGAAGTAAACTCATAGGTACCAAATCCTGTTTCAGTGAAATCATTAATTAAAGTATTATCTTCAATATAGAATTCAACTGCGTAAATAGAACTTGATACATCGACTCCTTCTTTATTAATTGTTGTAAATTGAATTTTTAAAGTAGGAATATTGTCGAATAATTTTACTAAAATTTCACGATCAACTGTTTTTCCATCAAATGTACCAAGATTTTCAGAATATTCATGATAACCAATGGTATCATAAGAAATTAATGGATTGTTAACATTAATAAATTTGTTTTGATCTTTATTATACTTAAATTCTGAATCTTCAATTAACATGACATAACTATATTCAAGGTCAGTTACAGTAGTATCATCAGTGGCACTACCAGCAACAAGTAATACTTCTCCAAGCATAAACCAACCATTAGCATGCATGTATTCAGCATCCTTGTAATTTTCTAAATCAGGATCACTGCTTGAGCCATTTCCATAAATATTAACCCATACTTGAACATAGTCAGATGCATTAGCATTTTTTCTAGTTACAGTTACAACTTGATTATCATTTTTATTTACTTGTAGTTTGTCACTACTATGAGGTTTTAAATAATACTTAGTTGGATATTTAAATGCACTACTCATATTGGTAAATAAATCAAATGCGTTATCACTTGTAATTAATTTAGTTGAAAAATCAAGAGCTATACCTATACTTGATGAGTTCATGTTTTCAGCTTTACCACTTACATAATAGTTATTTGTAAAACTACTACATGTAGAATTAATAATTGGATAAACATTAGATGCACTTTTACCTGATGCTTTTACAACTGAGTTAGTGTAGCAACCAGACATTGAGACAAGACTTGAATTATCATTAAAGCCGTCTCTATATTGTCCAGCAATACCATGAGCATAAGCTGTACTATTTTCACTTGTTGATGTAATATATGAATCAATTACAGCTGAATTGTTAATGGTAGCTCGACAATTTTGATAAACATAAGCACAAATACCTGCAGCACTTGCTCTTCCTTTAGCACCATTTTGAGTACCATTACAAGTTGCATTTACTTTCGTACCATAAACAAAACAATTTTCAAAATAGTTAGTGACATCTTTTAATTGCCATGTAATACCACCAATTAAGCCACCAGCATAAATATCAATACGTTCATTACCGGTTGCACTGATATCACAGTTGTAAACTAGGCAATCACTAAAAATGTTATTGGTAGAACTTGAAGTACTTTCACTAATGTATATAGCACCAATTAAGCCACCCACGTACATATCTGGGTTGGGATAACCAGTATCTATATTAGTTCCAGCAGCATAGATTTTAACATTCATTACACGATTGTTTTCAAAAGTTAGGGTTGGACTTTCTTGAATTAGTCCGATAAATCCTCCTGCGAACGCGGAGTCAGGATTTTGATGACCTTGCATGAAAATATAGTTACTTTCAGTTTGGGAACCAAAATATGTAGAATTACTAATTTCTGTGTTGTAAACTCTTCCAATAAATCCCGCTGCATAGTTTTCTGAGATATAGTCACCTCTTGTACCTGGTTGAGCATTTTGAATGGAAGAAATACGTGCAGTTGTACCTACTATTTTATTTAGTTTAAAATCGTAGCCTGCGATTTGAACATTGTTGATTTCATTTGGGGTAGAATCGTTTGATGTTGCTTCACCAACAAATCCAGCTGAGAAAGTGTTATTACCTTTATAACTGAATGGTTGAGCATAAGATAAACTTTCACCATTGATATCACAATTGTTCATTAAAACATTAATATTTTGAATGGTTTCACCATAGATATAACCAGTAAAGCCAGTAGATCTAACATCACCGACAGCTTTTGAGTCAAGCTCTCTAGTTGCTTTGATAGTTACGTTATTCGCGATAATATTGATATTTTGGATATCGTAAGTTACCTTACTACTACTTATGATACCAAAAACCATAGCAGCACTACAATGTTCAATGTCTGACTGGTCAAGGTTTTCACTTGTTGTAAGCGTAGTTTGGGTTGCTAGCACTTTCATTGAAGCTTGAGGTCCTGTAAGGATAATATCTGTACGATCATTATTGTTTGTACCATTAATATCAATATAACCTCTTCCAACCAAGCCTCCAGCTACAGCTCTACCATATCTTGTTCCATTTTTGTAGTATGTAATACCATTGTTGATTGCTTCAAAAGAGTAGGCTCCTCTAAATAAATAGTTGTATGTATATTTATCAGTTGCACTACTTTGATTTACAATGATCATTTTTTTGAATTCATTATTCGCAGTAACTACTTGGTTGGTTACTTCTCCAAATAATCCACCAATAAATAGATTACCACGGCTTGAAGAATCTGAGGTCATCGCGGTATATTTAGATTCACTACCTGCTTTCATAAAACTTACTTTACCAAGGGTAATGTTTCCTGTAGCATTTACATATCCGATTAAACCACCAACTCTAGCATAGCCATTAGTTGTGTTAGCACGGATGAACTCACCACTATCACCTGTAATTGAAATATCTTCAAATATGGTATTTTGAGTACCAATGTATGATCCAAACAAATTACCAATGTTAATTGCAGTTGCATCTACAAATGAACTTGAATTTGCTTGAATTTTAGCATTTACGGTAAAACCAGCAGTTAAAAGATTTGCTTCTTTGATGTAAGTGTCATTACCAACACCTGCAACAATCCCCGCATTAATTGTTTTACCGGTATCACTTGTTTCAAGGATCCATGCAAAGTCATTTTGATCAAGGACAACTTTAGATGAGTGTTCAATACCTCCACCTTTGTCATAACCAAATAGTCCTCCCGCATAGATATTAGCTGATTTTGTGATGATTGAGTTATGAGATGATACTTTAACATTATGAACTATCGCTCCATTGTTGTACCCCGCAAGGCCTCCTGCGTAGATGTTTTCAACATTACCAACTTCATCGATTACACCGATTGAAGTTTTGACAGTTAGGTTTCTAATTAAGGCACCATCGTCAAGATAACCGAATAAACCACGATATTCATCTTTTTCATTTTGACCACTTGAGTCAGTTGTTGTAAGGAAGATACTAGAAATGTTGTCTTCTGAAGATCCACACATAACCCCTTTAAAAGGATATGTAGCATTTCCAATTCCTGTAAATGTTGAATCAAGTAGAGAAAAGCTGTTAGATACTAGGAAATATCCGTTTTGTAAAAATTCAAAATATTTATTGACTATTGCTGTTTCTTTATCAGGTTCAGCTAAATATTCTAAGTTTTCAACAAAGAAGTAATCATAGTAATCTTTTACACTATTAATTTTTGTGATGTCTGTTCCAACACTAAACATTCTATCTAGTTTTAGTAAATCAGATGCTTGAGAAATGATAAATGGATTACCAATGTATTTACCATAATCACTTACGAGAGGGTCTCTTCTTGAGACACTTACTGTTAGATTACTTGTTACATTAAGAGTTATTTTATCATCTGTCGCATTACTTACAACGTTATTTGAATCATCTATAATTTGCCAGTTTGTAAAGATTTTAGATTCATTGATGGCTTTTAGATCAATTGATGATCCTTCTTCAACAATGTATGTATCTTCATAATTTGTACTAGATAATTTTTCTACACCACTACCACTAATGTAGATTGATACAACTGATATTTTAGGTATCTTTACTTGATATGTAGTTGTAGCAGCACCTGGATTGTGGTGATGGTCTTTATTTGAATTAATTAAGATTAAGGTTGTCATTAAACATATTCCTATTACTAGGATTAATGAACCAAATAAATAAAATTTCTTTGTTAATTTTTTCATTTTATCCCCCCTTCTTACGCTGTAACTTGGGATGGATCGTGATGAATTACGGTTATGTTTTTATCACTATCTAAATCATATCCACCATGAGCGGTATCATAATCATAGTATTTACCATTAATACTTACCTTTACATTTACTTTAACATGGAAGGTTTCTGCATCTTGTGCTTTCAAGAATCCAAGTTTAAAGTCAGAACCTTGAGGAATATAAAGTACTAAAATACCTGATGATTTACTATTAAGGGTTAGACTTACAACATATGGTTTACTAATATCAAGATTATCAGGATCACCAGTTATGATTTCTCCAAAGTCATCAAGTTTGGTACCATTATGAAGGTCTAATAAACTATTTTTATTTAAAATAAGATTATCCCAGCTTAAAGTAACAAGCATTCCTTTCGCATCATACTGTTGATTACTTTCATCAACTCTTGGGTTTGATGAAGCATATGAGAAAATTGATGCGGTTTGAATTTCTAGTTCTTTATATTCAATATCCATCTTTTTAGTATTAAGATCGGAAAATACGATTAAACGATTTGACACTGTCATATTAATTATAAACACTTGTTTGTAAGGTTTAATAAGTTGTACTACTACTGATATTTGATCAACATTTGAACCAAGGTCAGCGTATGTACTTTTTCTTTCAATTTTTACAACTAAGTTATGAGTCTTACCAATAAACTTATCATCTACTTCTTCAGCGGTAAATAAGTAATTATCACCTGATTTTTCACCATCATTTTGTTCAATGGAGAAATCATACTTGTATGAATCTTTACCGATAGGTTGAGGAGTTCCCCAAACATCTAGAACATAGAAGTTTTCGGTTGTATCATAAGATGTTGCGTTTATTTTGTTACCATTTACATCATAAAATTCTTTTAATGTGGTGATATTGTATTCAATATCTCTTTTTGTTACATCATCATTAACATAATTTCTTAGTTTAATTTGAGCGTATCCTACATTATTCTCTAAAGCAAGGGAAGTGTTTTGTCCCGTATAGTCAAAATGTAAGGATGTGTAGTAACTTTTTATTTCATCTCTTTCTGTTTTAACTAGACTTCCTTTAACAGGGTCTGGATGAGATAAGCTAAAAAGTATCATCGATAAAAAGATGCCTGTAAGAATTATAAATACGCTAAAAAGAAACCAAAATCTCTTTTTTATATCGATCATCTTTAATTCTCCTTATCTGTTGCATCAATATATAAATAAATTGTTGAAGTTGCGTCTATATAGTCATCATCAGAACTTGCTTCAATTTGGTCATCAAGAATGATGAAGACTTTAAATTCATACTTCATAAATGAGCTATCATCATTTTCATCATAAACAGGTAATTCAATATCGAGATTATCTGTTAAATTTTTATATGGGGTTGCGGTACCATCTTTTGAGATTTTACGATATGTCATTGTACATTTAATACTTAAAATCTTAGGTTCAGGATTACCAGTTGAACCCCCAAATGCTGGCATACTAAGCATGGAAGTTGCAGAAACTCTGAAGATTCCTTTTACACCATTTTGTTCATTAGTGGTTTTATTGAAATTACTAATGCTGAAATTATAAGTAATGGTATCATTAGGTTCAACGTTCATTGTTTCAATTCTTCTGACTTCATTGATAATATTACCTTTATCATCAGTTATATAATCAACGATAGGAACACCAATAATTACTTGGTTGTTTCTTAATAAATCTCCTCTTTCATAATTGAAATATAGTTTATCACCAATATTAAAATTACCAGTAGAGTTCTTCTTGCTTGTATATTTTGCGAGCGTTACGGATCCTAGCATAACAATTATAATAAGAAAACAATATGAAAGGAAAAAGAATAGAGTTTTCTTATTTATTAATTTGTTAAACATATTCTCAATCCTCCTCGTATAATATAAATTGTTCATGAATATTTTAATTGATAATGAACTAATATCAATATTTATTATTATTTTT
>CAKPAZ010000019.1 GCA_934133195.1 uncultured Bacilli bacterium
CCCTTTTTTGCGTTCTCTATATCTATCGAAAAAATTATTTTATTAATTTACTTGACTTATTTATAGTAGGCTTTTTTTGTAAAAACTTATCTAATTTAGAAATGCCTAAACTACTTATAAATATAACTCCTATACTAATTACTAGTCCAAGTGGACTCTTTATAAAATTAATTGTTTTTGAGTAACCATGGATAACACATACAACTTCACCAATAATGTTATCTACAGTTATTGGTTCATCAGGATCATTGTAAATGCTAAGACCTTTAGTTACGATTTTGTCATTATCTCTTTCAATAATTTGATGAGTTGTTGGATATTTCTCATTATCTCTTCTAAAGACAACCGTCATTCCAACTTGGTAATAATCACTTGAACGTTTCTTTACAAGGATTAAATCACCTTTTTCAATACTATCTTTTGAATTTTCATTATGCATACTATCAGATATTACCACATACTGATATAGTCCTAAAAACTTAGTGTCACCTTTAGAGGTAATTGTTTTAATACTAAAGGCTACAAGTAATAAAAATAAAGCAATTATAATACATACACATGTTCTTTCAATTATCAAAAATACTTTTTTAATCAACTTGTTCAACTCCAAGGATAAAATCAATTTGAACTTTCATTCCATACTCTAAGTATGTCGAATTTTCTTTGGCTTCTTTTTCTTCTTTTAAATATCTTGTATATTCTTGGTATGTATAATATTCAAGTAATTGATTTAAATCATTTAATGTTTTAACACTATTATTTTCATAACTTAAAATAATTTCTTTTTGTTCATCAGTTAAATAACTATATTGAACAGTGTATGTTTTGCCTTTGTTATTGGTGAAAGTAAACATCGGTTCACCAGTTAAACTAGCATGTTGATATAAACAATAATCAAAAAGATTCATTTCAGTAGCACCAATATAGTAAGTTCTAGTACCAACACTTAATGGTCCATAAATTGTTTTATCAGGTACTTGATTTTCAGAGATGGAATATACATTGTATTTTCGCTCTGTTGATGTTGTTTGTTGGGAACCAACTTTATCAATTTTCCAACTTACTCTAAATGTAGTATCAGTTTTTTTATTATCAAAACCAAGTTGTAAGAAAGATTCATAGGCCGCTGTAAAATAATCTTTAAAGTTTATATCAAAATAGTAGAAATAAATTGTTTTATCATTTTTATCTTTTTCCGATGCTTTTTTTAGGGTAAAAGCATTTTGAGTTGTTTCAAATAATTTTATTGAAGATACACTATCACTTATTATTTCATCATATGTTGATTTTTCAGTTGATGAAAGTGATTGATACTCATCATAGGAAATAGTTGTATCAGTTGTTTTGTTTTGGTACTTTATTAAATTTTCAACACTTGAATCATAAGCATCAATACTAAAATAAATTGGATTATTCAAAGCTGCATTTGTTGTTGCATCTGTCATAAAATTCCAAGTAATTGTATCTTTGATTGAACTATCATAGCTATCATTATCTATACGAAAACGAATACGTGAATCATCTGATATTTTAGCATTTACTTCTGAGTAATTGGAAATGTGGAAATACCAGTTTCCTTCATCACCTTCACCAAGCTTACTGCTGAATCCAGCTTCAAAGTTGATGTTTTGTCCGTTCTTTTTTGTGATTCCTTTAACATCCCATTTAGCAACTCTTGTTGATGTATCCATATCAACACGGGAATTATATTTCGCATTTGTACCATTTTTCATTGATGATGCTACAAGAATTAAAAATAACGCTATAACTCCAAAAGTGATTAAGATTTTATTAAAGTTGATTTGATGTTTTTTTACCATGAGCATCACCTCCATTCTTTTTTTAATATACAGTTACAATTTTAATATTAATTGTATAAACAGCGTTTCCAGCAAGTCCTGCTTGGGTATCATTTTTATCATCAAGGTGTAACCATGACCAATCAAGTTTAAACATAATTGATGAATTTCTTGGGATTACTACACCTTCAGTTTCAAGTTCTTCTACTTTTACATACTTGGTGTCATCACCTTTTAGATAATTATATTGATCACTTAAACGATATACCATAGCTAATTTATAATCATTATTTTCACTAAATGATAGATTAAGCGATACATCTTTTTTGTTTGCGTTTGTAATCATGAAGTAGTAAGATCCATTTCTTCCTGGGTAAATTATCTTTTCTTCAATTGTTTTACCAAAGACGTTCCAACTATCTGTTATGACATTTCCACTTTCTTCCGAGATAATTATCTCTTTTGGCTTAGGGTCAGTAACCGTTGTACACATCATTAAAAACATAATGTAAAAAGTAATTACTAAAGCAATGAAACACCAAAATGCTACACGATATATTGTGTTATTGTTATTAATACGACCACAATATTCATTTTGTAGATTATATACATTTAATCTACTATCCACAACAGCAACAACTGAGTTGGTTGTTTCATCATATATGTTATAAGCAAAACCTTTCTTTTCAAGTTCTAAATCTTGAGTAGTAGTAACATAACTTAAAAATCTTTCATTGGAAGTTCTAATAGAACTACCTGAAACAACACCAATAATGTTTTTTCTTGAATCTTTAAGTTTACCAAACTTGATAAAATAATCAGTTTTGATTAATTCTGCTTTCTTCATAAAGTTATCACCACCTTTTGTGAAACTCATGTTCTTATTAAAGACTATTTTAACAAATAGTCTTTAATAAAAATATGAATACATTAGCCACAAATAGGGACTAAGATCACAGCCACATTATTCTTAGTCCCTTTATTACTTGCGTGGCTTAATAAAATATTTAATTAATTAAATTTGTTTGTTTTTAAATTACTTAGTTGAATTAGTCAACTTGAGTGAATGTTAATTTAGCAGTTACAGTAATTGATGGAGCTGCAATACCTAATTTAGTATCATTTGCATCATCATTGCCTTCAAATGCCCAACGCCATTGAACAGTTACTGTAGCACTTGCTGATGCTGCTAATTTTGTAGCATCTGATGCTGAAATTGCACTAAGAGTGCTTGCCCAAGTTCCATCATTAACTGAATATTCAAGAGGAATAGTTACAATTTCTTCATTTCCATCTGCAGAAGTTTGTTTAACAGTAAATTCTATTGCGTATTGGCCAGTTACTTCTGATAAATTTTCAATTTCAACTACAAAAGATCCACTTGTTCCAGGAGCAATAATTGTAGTATTTTCGTCTTTTTTAACATCATTTTCTGTTTGTCCTTCAGAATCATAAATGGTGTTAAATAAATCAAATACAAGATCTTTTTGTGCAGTTCCTGCAACAACATCATCACCATTTACTGCCCATGCCCATTTAGCAACTCTTGCTTCATCAGAAGCTTGAACGCTACTTGTATATTTTGCCCATGTTCCAGATACTAGAGTAAGACTGAAAATGGCAACAAATACAGTAATTATACCTAATAATAAAACTTTATTCTTTTTCATTTTTCTATCTCCTTAAATTTTGTTTGTTTTTTTATATGTATTATTACGCGTGTGGCCGCGGTAATACCTTAGTGATTTGATAATCAATTGTTTTCTTCTTGATTATCGTTTGTTTGTTCTTGTTGTTTTGCTTGTTGTGCCGCAAGTTGTGCTTCAAGTTCTGCGATTTTTTCTTCAGCACTCTTGTTGTCTTTCTTCTTTTTAACAAAGTATATTACAGCAACTATTCCACATGGAATACCAAGGGTAACAACTACTCCTAGCGGAGTTTGTAAGAACATTGCTACTGCACCCATCTTAGGGATTCTACCTACATAGATACCAATAACTTTACTTTCAGGGATTACCATGATTGCAGGGGAGTTGAAATCACCTTGTGTTTCGAAGGCTGGCTCACCTTTTTTGGTAATTCTGTTTCCATCATCATCAGTTATGCCGACAATTCTGTGGGTAATGATTGAACCATCATCAGCATAGTATGTGATGATATCATTAACTTTTAATTTACTAGGATCAATTTTTTTGATTATAATTAAATCTCCTTTATTAAAAGCTCCAGTTTGTGTTTTTCGATCTATTGTCATAGAGTCTGACTCAACAATCATCGGAGCAGTACCAAATACCATAGGGAATTCAGTTGGTTTCACGATTCCTTTAATAACAATTACTAGATTTATTACAATTATTGGTAAGAATACCACAATTAATATAATACCTATAATTGTCTCTTTACTTAATTTTTTTGATTTCATTTATATACTTCACTCCTTATATGTTGGGCTAATTTTTGTAGCATAAATATTATACTCATTTTTTCACTTTCATTCTACCTTGATAAGGTAAGAAACAAGAAACGAAAATGACACAGAAAATTGTTGATATTTGCAGAATTTTGTCAAAAGGTCAAAAAAAGTTCAAAAAATGAGAAAAACCTCCTCAAAAAAAAAAAAAAAATGCACTTTTTTGACATATTTTTGACATTTACTGTTTTTAGCACTTCATCTCTTAGTTATTATATCAATTTTCTTCCATTTTATACCAAAAGGATAAAAGAAAAAAGGTGGATTTAATCCACCTTGTACATAACTATTTAATAACTTTTTCTTTAGTTTTTCTTCTTCTTCTAAACTTAGGTATTCGTTTGAATTTAATTAGGAATGTTACTCCTTCTTCATTATAAACTTTTATTTTAGCTTTATGAAGATCGAGGATTCCTTTAGTTAGGGATAATCCAAGTCCCGTTTGACCTTTAGGACCACTATGGAATCTTTCAAACATTTTTTCTAGTTCATCTTCTGAGGCTTTTTCCCCATCACCACTAATTTTGAGGTATGCACTATATTGGTCTATGTAACAAGTCAATATGATTTTGGTTTTTGTGTATCGTATTTTATTAGCGATAATATTAGAGATTGCTTGGATTATTTGAATTTCATCAACTTCAACTAAAACCATTGTTGTTGGAACTTCAAATTCAAATTGTAGATTTTTTTGTTTCATAATTTGGTCAAAGCGAAGAACGCATTGATACATTATTTCTTTTAAATCAACAATATGACGATGTAATGTTAATTGCTTAGAATCAATTTTTGATAATTTTAAGATTTCATTAACAAGTTCAGTCATCCGTTCTGACTCTTTGAGGATTACTTCTGAGCCCTCTTTTGTATCAACTATTCCTAGTTGAATTCCTTCTGCGTATGATTGGATTGACATTAATGGAGTTTTTAGTTCATGAGATGTATTCTGGAAGAACTCATTAATTTTACCGCGATTTTGTTCTGACTTTTTACCGAGAAGCATACCAAATATGGAAGCCGCTACAATCACAATAAATAAAGGGGTTATAATAGCTATGGTTAAACGATTGATTATTTTATAAACATAAAAGTAATCAATGTAAATTAAAACTTTGGTTGCTTCTGGATGTTCTTCAAGTGGGACTTCCAAATCAATGACATAGAAACAAAATGTATATCCTTTATCTCCTCTTTTAGAATAACGATATAATGTTTCATCTTTTAGATTTTCTTCATTAATGTATTTTTTGATTCTTTTATAGTTTTCTTCTTTTCGAAAAGTGCTGAAGATGGTATCTTCTACACATTCATAATTATCGTATAGATAAACTTTGGAAAGTTCACTATCAAAGAAGCCTTCATACCCTTCTACTTCATTTCTTGGAGCTATCTCATTGTATTGGAGTTTTCTTACTACTTCTACCTCATTTGCGATAGTTCTTTGTGCGATTGCATCAAAGTATCGTGGATAAAAGCCATGAACATAAATAATTGATATAGTAACTATTATAATGATAACAGCAAATATAAAGGATACTGCCCTACTTAAGCGACTTTTCATAGTATGTTCTCCATTTATTCTTGATCGACTATCACTAATTTATAACCAATTCCCCACATTGTTTTAATTGTGACATTAGATTCTTTTTCCGCAAGTTTTCTTCTGATTCTTCTAATGGTTTCATCAGTAACTCTTGATTCGATGGCATTTTCATTGCCCCATACACCATCTAAAAGATCACTTTTGGTTTGGACTTTTTCCGGATTTTCCAACATGAAGGTCATTAGTTTTAGTTCCATTGGAGTAAGTTCGATTACTTCATTATCATAGGTTAATTCTTTCTTTGATTGATCAAGGGAAAGCTTACCAAAAGTTAAGATTTCATTTTTACGATATAGATTTAAATTTTGACTATCAATTTCAATTCTTCTGAAAATTGCTTTGATCTTCATTAATAGAATGGTTGGTCTAAATGGTTTAACAAGGTAATCATCACAGCCATTGATAATTCCATTAATGTAGTCAAGTTCGGAATCTTTGGCTGTAAGCATTATAATTGGTACACTTGATTGTTTTCTTAGGATACTACATATTTCAAGTCCATCTTTACCAGGCATCATGATATCTAAGATGACCATATCTGATGGAGTTTCATTGAATCTTTCGAGTAGTAATTCACCATTCTCAAAGGCTTCAACATCATAACCTGAATTTTCTAAAAATAGTTTTAAAATATTTTTGGTTTCATTATCATCATCAGCTAAGTATATTACTTTTTGCATATCAATTCTCCTTTAATAATTCAATTTTTTTATAAATTATAAAGTTCTCTTTATTGAGACGTAGTCTTATTATACCCGATTTTTTGCATTTTTACAAGTAAAATAATTACAATGTTAATTTTTTGTTACATTTTTACTCATAATCAGCATGATAATTCTTTAATTTCTTTGACAAACTTCTTTCATTTGGGCAGTATTTTTGAAGATAATTATGGAATTCAACCTGATGATTTGGATATTTAAAATGACTAAGTTCATGATATATTACAAATTCTATTAAGTCAATACTTGTATGAATTAGGGAAATGTTTAAATACACGATTCTCTTTTTAGGATAGCAACATCCCCATCTTGAGGTGTAACGTTTTATCTTTAAAGTTGGGTAAAAAGTAAAGTCTTTTTCCATTTGTTTAAAGCATTTGTAAAAGAGTTCGTTAAAGATAAGTTCAGCTTGTTCAAGTCGCCATTTATTTAAAAGGGGCTGAACATTTGCTTCATTTAAAGTATAAACAATGATTTTATCATCATTTATAAAGACACCTTGATGACGAGAATTAACAATTTCTATTTTGTATTCTTTTCCAAGGTAGAGATATAAAGAACCAGTTAGATGGGTTTTATCAACTGGTCTTGTTAAATCATAGTATTTTAATATCCAATCAAGATGACGATTAACAAAATCTTCAAGTTCTTTCATCTTAATGTTTTTAGGGCATCTTATTTTGAGGATACCTTTTTTGTCATATTTTATCGTTAGCCTTCTAGTTTTCGCTAAAGTTATGGTGTATTCGATATTATAATACTTGAGGGCCTCTAGCTCTTTCATGTATTTCATCTACTTTCTTAGCAATTTTTTCATAGTTTTTACAGTAAATGATGATGGCAGTAAACCACAATAAGACAACAACTAAGGTTGTTACAAAGATGATAATACCGGCATCCATAAATAACTTAGAATTTAGGATTCTAGTTAATGTATGAATATCATAACCATTTTGTCCTGTTGCGAGATTGAATTTATCAGGATCGGGAAATAGTAGATGGTGGAAATCAATAAAGAGATAAACGAAGTAATCATTTAAGGCTCTTTCTGCTTCTGGTGCTGTTTTGTATGAGACATAACCCCAAACAAGCATGCCAATAACTAAAAGTACGACTACTCCATAAAATGAGATAGTGGTAATTACCAGTTTCTTTTTTATTCTCCTAAAGTGACGAACAAGATAAAAGATACAACCAATCATTGTCATAAAGCATATGACCGCGATTATTTGTCCTTTAATGTAAAGTTCTTTAACATCTTTCATGTGTCTTACTTCATCTTCATTAAAGAGCTTTTCGCCATCTATTTCTACTTGATATTCTTTAGCGTTACCAAAATAATAATCAATGGTAATATCTGCTACTTTTTCCATTATCTCTAAGGGATCACTATCTGGAAACATTAATGCGGTTTTTAGATAATTTTGTGCAGATTTATTTTTTTCAAAGTGTGACATGTAGAAACTTTTAGATTTAGTAATTGGGATTGCTGAGATCCAAATTCCAAAAACAATCACACAAAAGTTCATCCATATGATTATTAAAACATCTAGAAGGTTACTTAGTTTTTTATTTTTCATTTTTCACCTTTTTATAATATTCATAGATTTTTTTAGCATCATCATAGATATTACTAGGAGTTGTATCAATGACTTTATCAGCAAGTTTCATTACTTCTTCATTAAATACTAAGTCATCACTATTTAATCTCACTTTAATGTCTTCTTCTTTATCTAGTCTTTTTAACATTCTTAGTCTTAAGACTTCTTTAGAACATTTTAAGAACACAATTACAACTTCATTTCTTGCATGTTGAATGTAGTGTTTTAGTCCACTTGGTTCAAGAATGACAACTTTATTTTCTCCTAAATCACTAAATGATGTTCCATAGTAATTGTTATTATAATTAACATATTCAATAAAGAAATTGTTTTTGATTTTTTCTTCAAAATCTTCTTTGGAAATAAAATGATAGTCTCTTCCTTCTATCTCATTAACACGAGGAGCTCTTGAAGTGTAGGTAACTAATTTTTCCATATGATATGTTTTAATTAATTCTTGAACGATTTGCGTTTTACCTGAGGCACTTGGGCCAACAATTACTAACATATAATTCTCCTATTTTAGTTCTTTTTTCATGATTGCGAAAGATTGAATGATTTTGAATCCTGCTCCCATGTAGATGTATCTAGCGTGATTTGTAAGGCCAGTATAGAAGGTCATGAATTTAGCTCCGTTAAGCTTTGAGTGGTAAGCAAGTAAAGAGAATAATGCTTTACCAAGGCCTCTTCCACGGACTTCTTCAAGAATGGCAATTCCATCAAAATGACCACGTCCACTTTCTTCATTCCACATAGCTCCAGTCCATCCTTTTACTTTGCCATCTTTAACGATTACTAAGAATGGATATGGATGAGTTAATGCAAGATTTTCTTTTATAACACGTTCAAAATCCCAGATATTTAGAGTTCGACAGAATTCTTCAATTCCAGAGTGTTTAGATGGATCAAATAATTCAATCGTAATTCCATCTTTTTTATTTTCTTCTAAGATTTTTTCAATAGATGGTGATATTTCATAATCACAAAGATTTAGATGGAAAGCATCTTGGAATCCTGTTGCTTCATAGCGATGATGAAGTAAGAAGAAATATTCATTACTATTTACTCTAATACCAGGAGCACATGGATGATCATGATGATCAGTATTTGGAATATACCATGCATAACATGAAGGTAAGTATCCATATGCATATACAGTTTTACGATTATTCTTTTTAAAGTATTCTTCTAGATATGAAAGAATTGCTTCGCCAATTTTGTGATGTCTCATTGATGGTTCCACTAAAATACAGTTGATTGCACCTGATGTTTCATTTTTTAAAACACCAATTCCCATACCTACTAATTTGTTTTCATTATATACAAGTCCTACACCTTCATACTTAAAACCAGGGATGTTTTCTAAATATTCTTGGTAAGCACTTTCTTCAATTGGTTTAAAGAAGCCTTCTTGTAAAACTACTTTATTCCAAAATTCATTCATTTCTTTTACATTATTTACGGTTGCAGTAACAACGTTCCACATAATATTCACCTCTTATAATTATATTCATCTATAATTATACCATAATATTTAGTTTTTAAAATGAATATTGCATAAAGAAAAAGTATTATACATTGTTTGTATAATACTAATTTGATTATTTTAATTTTATTATTTTCAAATAATACTTTTTGCCAAAAAAAGAAATATATACAAACATTGCACAACATACAATGTATATCTTTTGTTCTTTTTCAATGTGATAAATCTCTGATAAAAGTATTAAGTTGCTTTGTAATATTTGAATAAAATCTTCATATAATGGTATGTTTTTTTGCTTTTTTAAGAGAAAATTTATTTTTAAAATATTTTGTAATGTTATTTTTTCAAAGTCTGTTAGTGTGTATTTGCTTAAATTAATGTTGTAACCTCTTTTTCCTACAACACTTTTATATAGATTTATTTTTTCTAACTCGATTATTCTTTCATAATAATCATCATTCAATGGTTTTTTATTAAAATCTCTAAATGATTCTATCATTGGATAACTAATAAGCAATAAACCATTTTCTGTTTCATCGTTAAAATACTTTTTTAATGTTATAAGTATTTTCTTTTTTTCTTCAAAATCATAGTGATTATCTTGAAATTCAAAATCAAACAACAAATAAATATATGGATAATTATCATCTAATAATTTAATTTGTTGTTTTATGATTTCAAGTTTTTCTAGATTTTGATTATTAATTAGTTTTAACATTCTTTCTTTCAAAATACTTTTTAAAACTTCAATAGTTGATGTTGAATCCATGTCAAAGTTTTCATTTAATAATCTAATATTTTGATATAACACATAAATATTTGTTTCAAAACTTATTATTTCAAGTTTAAATTCATTTTCTAAAAGCTTAGCATACCTCTTCATTAAATTAGGTTCTGTTTTATTTCCCTCAACAAGTAACAAGATTTTATTCTTGGAATGCACCATTACGATATAATTTCTCCAAATTATGAGCTTCCCTAATTTCCTTGTCGGTTGCATCACATAATGCAGTGACTTTGTTGTTTGATAAAATAAAACAACAATCTGGTCGCATAAGAGAGTTTTGCATTAAATAAGTATTATGAGAGGTAACTATAGCTTGCATTTCTTTTTTTTCACATATTGCTTGCAATATTAATTTTGCTGTTTCAAAATGATAATATGCATCAAATTCATCTAAATATAAGAATGACACATTGTCAAAGTATATTGACCAACAATAATATAACCATAGGGCTTTTGTCCCACTCGATATTATTGAAGAAAATAATGCTTCACCATTTTCAAATTTGACGAATAATTTATTTTCGTTATTAACATTTTTTGCAAACAAGTGATAATGTAATTCATTTTTTAAAAGGAAAGACTCAAATTCTTCAATTTTATTATTGGATATAATTATATTATCCATTGTATCGTTTCCTTCTTTATATCCGATAAAACCTGTACCATCTGATAAACATCTAAACCATAGCATGTTTTCCGCAAATTTTACCACTTTGGTTATTGGTGAATCTTCATCATTAGGAGTATTTTTATAGATATACTTAAGAATAGAAAGATTATTGTTATTTAAGTCAAATCTTAAATGTTCTGTTCCCTTAACATTAACAAATTGCTCGTTTTTATTTAAAAAGTTGTAACTAATTATTTCTTTGTTATTTACCTTTAAGCTTTCATATATCAATTTATTTATATTAGTTTTAATATATGAATAGATTATTCTTTCTTCCTCAAATTTAAAATAGTAAGTAAAGGTAGCTTCTTTTAAATTACTATCTAGATTTAAGTAATTTATTCCGATCATTTCATTAGGTTTTTGTTTATCTGTTAAATGAACAGTCAAATCATATAAAGCAAAGCCTAAATTTGATTTACCACTGCCATTTTTGCCATAGATTATTCCTTTATTTACTAAACCATTTCTAATTAAATGTTCATTAAAGACATAATCTCTAGTTTTGCTCAAATCAAAAACTAATTCACCATTAAATCCTTTGTAATTAGAGACAATAAATTTTTCAATCATGATTTTATCACCCATTATAGTATACCACCTTTTAATGCAAAAGTCAATTGTTTGCCGTAATTTTTTTACGGCAATTGTATTATTTACCATAATTATATGCTTATACTATATTTTAGATACTTTAAATAAAAAAGGGACTATACATCATTTGTATAATACCTCTATATTTATTGTTTTTAATTTTCTGTTTTATCCTCATATGCTATTAGTTTTGAAATAAGTAAATTAACAGTCCATTTTTCATCGTTTCCACTTTCATCAACTATTCTTTCAAAATAAAGAGTATATTGAGTATTAGTTTCATCAACGTATACCCATTGGGAACCATTTTCTACTGTTCCATCAAAATCGTATATTTCATCTTGTGTAAAGGTTCCATCTAGACGTTCATTTAGTTCTATTAAATATTCACTAAAAGTTACTTTAGGTTCAATAACATCTAGTCCATATTCTTCACAATTATCTGTTTTTTTAACTACAAAGTTTTCATATCTTTTGGCTTCAGGAAGTTTGAATTTTTTATCTTCTTCAGCATCGGTTAAACCTAAACATTCATTGACTGTATCTTCAATTATTGGAGCAGCTTGATCACTGATTACTTGTTTTATTTCATCACATGATGTAAATAGAACAAAACCTAATACTAATAAAAACAATCCCATAAATACTTTTCTTAATTTCATTTTCTTCTCCTCCTTGTGGTTTATTATATTTTACCACATTTTTTTATTTTAATCAATAGCCACATGGCTATTTTCTGATATTTTCTTTGATAGCATTTAATAAGATGTCATCAGCATCATGACCATCTTGCCAGTACATTATTCCTGCTAAATTATGAGTGTTAATGTATTCACATTTTCTAGCGATTGAACGTTCACTATCATAGGTAATAAAAATTTTATTTAATGAATCATAAATGTATGCTGATTCACTTTCTTCATCATATAGTATTTGAACATTATCTGGTTTGTTTTTGATGTATGTATCATATAAAACTCTATAGCTAATGGATTTACCACTATCTGATGAGGCACCTGGGCCTTCACAATTTTCTTCTTTAATTCCGTAGAATGCTACCCCTACTAAGATTTTTTCATGAGGGACATTATATGAATCATAGATTTTAATGCTTTCATCAATACTACAACTAGTTAAGGTATATCCTTTTGATGATTTATATAAAGCATTTTGGAAGTATCCATGAGAGCTAGCCATTGAGTAAGTCATTAAGTTAATGTAATCTAGGTAATTTTTAGAATTACTTAAATCATATCTTGGAGGTTGCCATTTGCCTCCACCGATAGCGGCAGTAACTAAATGATTAGGATTATTATTTTTGACAGCGTTATAGATTTCTTGCATTAACAAGGTGAAGTTAGTTACTTCATTTGCTTCAGGGTACTCCCAGTCAATGTCAATTCCATCAAGATCATAGGTGTTGATGAGAGATACGACATTTTCTGCCAATTTTTTTCGTAATTCAGGCGTTTGAGATACACTACTGAATGAATTATTCTTTTCATTCACGGAGATAAGGACTTTTGTACCATGTTTTTTTGCAAGAGGTAAGACATGGTTTTTTATATTTTTAATTAAATTACTAGTTTCACTAGTGTTTGTGAAATTACCATTTTCATCAATATAACCAAAGGCACAATACATTATATCTAAAGAAGCAATGGTATTTTCAGTTATCTTAGAAAAGTTAGTGTAAAAGTATCCTGTCGCAAGCGCACTACTTTGATCTTTATTTCCGTTTACTTTAACCTTAAATTCATACATTAGTTCATTTTCAATATAAGCTTGTAAGGTTACTTCTCTGGTTACTGATGGTTTATGGTATATTCCTGATTCTGATATAACATCTTTATTAGAAGTTTTCCAAGTAATATCATAATCTTGATATGTTGAAATTAGATTTAAATCTTCGGAAACTGTAGTTATATCTTTATATAGTTCTTTAAGGTAATTATTTACTTCTTCTTTTGATGGTGGAAGTTTAGTTACCTCATAAACATATGCCATTAAATCAGTAGAACCGGTTGATAATTCATTTAGATTTTTTGAGAATCTGATAATTTGACCTACTTTAATTTTTTCTTTTACTTCATTAAAATTAGGATATGATTGATACATTAGAATTATATAATCATATGAGCCAACATCAGAAAGTGGGGATCCACTTGGTACAATTTTTGTTACTTTATATGAATTATCGACTTTTTTAATACCGATTTTATACCAGTATTTAGTAAGTGATAGGGTTGTATTACTATCATATAACGATACAACATCATAAGGATCATTTTGTTGGTTATAGAGTTTGATGCTTATTGCCGTAACTAAAGTTTCTTCTTGAAGTGGTTCCCACATACTTTCAAGTACTAAGTCTTCATCTGGCCATACTTCTAAAGTAAATGGCATATTATCTAAATACCAACCTAAGAATTTATGTCCTTCTTTTTGAGGTGTTTCGATTAATACTTTGTCTAAATACTTAACATATAAAGTATCAATGATTTTTTCATTATCTTTTAAAGTTATCTTGTAAGTGTTTTGTTCAAGTTTTCCTTTTAAAGTAATGTCTGAAGTAAAATTAAAAACTTGATTTTCTATTTTTTCTTCATCTTTGTACCATCCTAAAAAGGTACAACCTTTTATATTTACATCTTCAAGAATTAGGTTTTCATTATATTTGATTTGTACTTCCTTATATATTTCATCTTGAAGGATGTAGGTTACTTTATAAGTATTAGGAAGCCATCTTGCTTCAAGGTAGGCATCTTTTTCAAAAATATAATCTTCTTCAATAATGCTTCCTACTAAACTCCATCCTAAGAAGCGATATCCTGTTCTTTCTTCGGGAATTGGAAAAGTAAGACTTGATGAATAGGGAATTGTGAATTCTTCTTTTTTGTCATCATACTTATAATCAAAAGTAATTTTAATGGTGGCATTTTGCCATATAGCTTTTAGAGTTATATTTTTATCAATTACTATTTCATCATTATTTAAGATTTTTCCTTCATATTCCCATCCTACAAAGATAGCATTTTCTTTGGTTGGAGTAAATAACTTAAAGGTTGTTACTTCATTAAAGACATAGTGAGTATCTTCTGTTGTACTCCCACCATCAAGAATGAAGTCAAGTTCATATCTTTCGTTATTAACTCCAGGAGTTACTTCACATCCTATAAGGAAGATAAAAAGGATTAGCCATCCGATTATCTTAATTTTTTTCATCTTCATTCTCCTTTTAATAAAGCCTCTGGGATTATCCAGAGGCATTTATTCTATTTAAAAGATTACACTTATTCCATCAGGAATGATTGTGACTTTTTTATTGCCAACTAGTTGATAGGCTTTTTGTAATGCTTCATCAATTGTTGTGGCATGCATGATATGCATTGATGTAATAATCTTTGGATCACATTTATCTGATACAATTATTACATTGGCTTTTGTAAGAATACGAGCTAAGATTTGGGCTTCCCATTGGTCAAATTCAGTTTTACTTGGGTCAACATCATTTAATTTTTGGTAGGCGATTTTAGCTGTTGGTTGATCTGCAAGAAGGTGATAGAAGAAATCTCCACCTGTACCATCAGCACATGATGAACAGATAATGATTACTCCTCCTTCATTTACACAGGCTTCCCCCGCCGTCATTCCTTTAACGGTTTGATAGATATTTTGATCTAGAGGGTAACCACCATTAGTTGTAAGAACGATGTCTGAGTAAATCGGTTTTACTTGAGCGATTTCCTTAACAAGAGCACATCCATGAGCATGAGCTTCTTCTAAGTCACCAGCAAAAGCCTTGATGATTTCTTTTTTACCATTAATTACAACATTTAGAATAAATGATAGGTGAGCAGCCTTAGCCGCAAATAGCATATCTTTATGAATTGGATTATCATTTAAGTTTCCTGCACGGGAGTTTTTGGATGCTATGAATTTAGCATTATGGTTCCATAAAACAGTTTTCTTTGAAGCAATGCCAGGAAGAACAGATTTTCTTCCACCTGAGAATCCCGCAAAGAAATGGGGTTCTATAAAACCTTCACTAATTAAAAGGTCAGCTTCATCAACAAGTTTATTAAGCCATAATTCTCCACCTGAGGGAAGAATGCCTTTAAATGTCATATCTTCATCTTTATAGGCATTATGAATGACAATTTCTTCTTCGTTTACAATTTTTTCACCATATTTATTTACCAACTCTTCATGAGTTGTAGGTCGGTGCATTCCGGTTGCGATAAGAATAGTTATTCTTACATCTTTGTTGTTTTTCCTAATTTCTTCAAGAAGAAGGGGCATCGTAATATGACTAGGAACTGGTCTTGTATGATCACTAGAGATTATTACGATATGTTTTTTTCCTTGAGAAAGAACTGACAAACTTGGAGTTCCAATTGGATGATTTAGAGCTTCTTTTACTAAGTCAATTTCACTAAGGGTAGGAACATAATCTTCAGTCTTAGAGACAAGTACACCACGTACATCTTCATCAGGAATATCACATTCTAGGTATCCTTTATAATATGGAAGTTTAAAATGAGCCATTTTATTTATCCTTATGCTTTAGCAATACCTTGTTCGCGAGCAACTCTTCCTACTTCTTTTGCGACTACAGAACAAACACGTTTGTCGAATGGAGAAGGAATGATATATTCTTCATTTAATTCTTCAGGTGTGATTAAGGAAGCGATAGCACGGCTTGCGGCTAACTTCATTTCTTCTGTTATATCTGTTGCACGAACATCTAAGGCACCTCTAAAGATACCAGGGAATACAAGAACGTTATTGATTTGGTTAGGGAAATCAGAACGTCCAGTTGCGATTACTCTTGCACCACCAGCTTTAGCTTCATCTGGCATAATTTCTGGAGTTGGGTTAGCCATCGCAAAGACGATTGCATCTTTAGCCATTGTTGATACCATTTCAGCTGTTACAAGATTTGGAGCAGAAACACCAATGAAGATGTCTTTGCCTTTAATGATTTCTTTTAATGGGCCTCTTTGATGATGTTTGTTAGTAACTTCTGCCATTTGTTTTTGAGCAGGGTTCATCCATTCTTCACCTGGGCATAAAGCACCTTGTTTATCAACTAATACTACATCACCAATACCAAATTGTAAGATTAATTTACAAATAGAAATACCAGCACTACCAGCACCATTGATAACAACTGTTGCATCTTTCATTTCTTTACCAACTACTTTTAATGCATTGATTAAACCAGCACAAACAACGATGGCTGTACCATGTTGGTCATCATGGAATACAGGAATATCTAATTCTTTTTTAAGTCTTGCTTCGATTTCAAAACAACGTGGTGCTGAAATATCTTCAAGGTTAATACCACCGAATGATGGAGCGATTCTTTTTACAGTTTCAACGATTTCATCTACATTCTTAGTATCTAAGCAAATAGGGAAAGCATCAACGTTTGCGAATTCTTTAAATAAGATTGATTTACCTTCCATTACAGGCATACCTGCAAGAGGGCCAATATCACCTAATCCAAGTACTGCTGTACCATCTGTTACAACCGCAACAAAGTTTCCTTTAGAAGTGTATTTATATACATCATCAGGGTTTGCATGAATTCTTCTACAAGGTTCTGCTACTCCTGGAGTGTATGCAAGTGATAGTTCTTCACGATTTGTAACGTGTACTTTTGAACGTACTTCAAGTTTACCATGATTTTCTTCATGAAGTTCAAGACTTCTTTCGTATACAGTTTTTTCTGCCATTTTCTTATACCCCTTTATTATTAATAACTACTCTTAAAATTATTATCTTTTACTTCGAAATCACCAAAATAAGCTTTTACATCCATACCTAAGTATTTAGCCATATCGATCATTTCTTTTACAGTATTTTCATTTACTGGAATACCTTCTTTTTCTACACGTTTAATAGCTTCCATTTCTTTTTCACCATGAGTGTAGATACGTGTTGCACCATTAGCTTTTGGACTTTCACGTAATTCTTGTAAATATTCATTGAAGTGTTTTTTGATTGCTTCAGGATCACCAAAGAAAGCAGGGTTAATTGCCATAAAACCATGGCAAATTCCTGAGAATCCATTTTGCATTGTATGAGATGATGTAAAGCCTTGAGATAGAATTGATGAGAATAATTCACAAAGCATTCCATATCCATAACCTTTATGACCACCTAGTAATTCAGTATCGCCACCTAGTGGAACAATACCGCCGCCTTCATGAGCTTTGATGTTTCCTAGTACTTCACTTGCACTATTTGAAGATTCACCAAATTTATTTACAGCCCATCCAGTTGGAATAGGTTTATTCATTTTGTTATACATTTCTAGTTTTCCACGTGTTACAACAGTAGTTGATGCATCAAAGAAGAATGGGTAAGGATCAGCAGGAGCACTACATGCAATTGGGTTAGATCCTAACATTGCTTTTTTACCAAATGTAGGTACCATGATTGCTTCTGAGTTTGTGCATGAAAATCCAATTAGACCTTGGTCCATTGCCATTCTTGCATAGTATCCAGCGATACCATAGTGGTTAGAGTTACGAACTGTAACAATACCAACACCTGATTTTTTTGCTTTTTCAATCGCAAGCATCATTGCTTGATGTCCAATTAGTTGGCCCATGCCAGAATGTCCATCAATAACTGCAGAAACTGGAGTTTCAAATACAACCTCAGGTTTTGCATCTACCTTGATTAGTCCACTTTCAATACCTTTGTGGTAACGAACTAAACGTTGCATTCCATGAGATTCAATACCAAAATCATCAGACATTAGTAATACATCACTAATTATTCTGCTTTCTTCTTTGGTAAAACCAAATTTTTGGAAAGCCTCCATACAGAATTTGTCTAATAATTCACGAGAAAAATTAATATAAGCCATATATTTTCACACCTTTCTTTTTATACACCCTTATTATAACACATTTTGGAAATTTTTACAATTTTACTCTACTTTATTTTAAAAAAATTCTGATTATCTTATGATATATTCAAAAAAGTTATCTTTTGAATTTTACAATTTAATTATATTTTCTCTATATGATATAATTATTCATATGGAGGTACTTCACATGAGAAAGGTAAATTTAACAATGAAAGAACAAACTAAATATGAAATCGTAAAAAGAT
>CAKPAZ010000020.1 GCA_934133195.1 uncultured Bacilli bacterium
TAATTTTCAAAATAGTTTACAAGAGTGTTGATAACTTAAAAAAATGACTGTTGACACTTTGTTTGTCAACAGTCTGTAATTATGTTATTACCATAATTATTCTTTTTCTATAAGCTCTAATTAATAGTTAAAGTTCTTCTTTAATTTTATCAATAAGTTCAGCGAAACACTCAATTGGGTTAGTTAATGATTCTTCTAGAGAACATATTGTTGGAACAACCGAGTAAACTTCATACTCTTTTAATTCTATTTTAGCACTACCAACAACTAAGATTAATCGTTTTGGTTTATATTCCATAATTCCTTTAATGACTTTACCATTTAATGTTTGATCATCAAGGCAACCTTCACCAGTGATTACTTCATCATATTCTTGGCATATCTTACTGAAATTAACTAAATTTAAAATGGTATTTACTCCAGGTTTAAGGGTTGCACCGATAATACGGTTAAACGCAAATCCAACACCACCAGCTGCACCTTCACCATTTTCATTTGTTGTAATACACTTGTTATCATTTTCAATAATCTTCTTTAAATGAATCATATTGTTTTCTAGTACTACCATATCATCTGGAGTTGCTCCCTTTTGTTTACTAAATACATAAACTGCTCCAGTTGGACCAATTAATGGATTAGAAACATCAGTTAATACTTCTACTATAATACCTTTTAATAACTCTTTAGTTTGGCTATAATCAATTTTTGATACTTCCTTTATTTTTTCATTATTCATTTTAGTTATTTCTTGGTGGTGTTGATTATAGAATTTAGTACCTAAAGCCTCTAACATTCCACATCCACCATCTGAACTAGCAGAACCACCAATGCCGATAACTAACTTACTTACTTTATGTTTTTTAATTATATAGTTAATCATATAACCAAGGCCATACGAACTTGTTTTATATGGATCTAACTCACTGCGTTTTAATTTCGCAATTCCACAGCATTCAGCTAGTTCTACATAAGCAGTTTTTGTCTTTTTGTCATATAAATATCTTGCATTATGTTCTCTAAATAAAGCATCATAAGTTATTGTTGTAAAAAATTTTAATTTTGTTATTTCACTAATGGAATCAATAAATCCTTCACCACCATCAGATATTGACAAAGTATCTACAATATAACCTTTTTCGGTTAGCTTATCTTTGACTATTCTATTGGCTTCTTGGGAGGTGATTGTACCTTTAAATGAATCAATCATTACCATTACTTTTTTAGTATTTTTTGAAGTATCTTTAAAGAAATCATGTTTAAAGATTTTAGAGATATGTTTATATGAGAAGAAAGTTGTTAAACATACCACAAAAGCAAGTAAGGCATTAAATGGTAAAGCCGCAAAGATAAAGTACTTCCATAAATAGTTACTAGCGTTAATACCAGGTATAGTTGTTAAAACTCTAACAATGGCATCTACATCTCCTCCAAAGAAATATTTAACATATAGAGGAACGGTGAAGAAATTAGATAATGCACCAGCGATAGTCCAAATAAAGAAAGTTATAATTAAAGCAATAACTCCGCCTTTTTTTGAACGATGAAGTTGATAAATTAAACTTGTTGGAACAATGGTCAAAAGACCTATGATTAAATCAGCAGTTTCACCAACAAGAACCGTATGGGTAAAAGGAAGTTTAATTAAAAATCTAATTATTACAACTAATGCACCTTCAACAGGGCCGAACATTAATGAAACGAGGATGATTGGTAACATTGAAAAATTAACCTCTAAAAAGGGAGGAAAAAATGGAAGGGGAAACTTTATGTTATAAAGCACTATTGATAGTGCCGCAAATATTCCAATTTTTGTTATCTTGTTAATAAGTTTCATTCGTTTGTTCACTATATCATCTCCTAAATACAAAAAGTGCCCTATTTCTAGGGCACGTTAAAAAACTATTGATTATAAAATCAATCCTCTTTCATCTAGACTATTACTATCGGTTTTGGAATTTCACCAAATCAGCTAAACGCTCGTGGACTTTACCACCGGTCGGGAATTTCACCCTGCCCTGAAGATAAATATATTATACTATCATTTAGTTTGCATTGCAATAATATTACTTTTTTTTAGGTTCATGAAGTTCTTTAGAAATCTCTGTTCTTAAGTTTCTTTCAATTTCTTGTTCTTTAATTAAGTTTTGAGCTATACCTCTTAAACCTTCATTTACCTTTTTCTTTTTTGTTGTCATATAAATATCACCCATTAATAGATATGATATTTAACTATATTATATGCTAAGATTCTATTATTTTTTTAATATCCTCATAACGATATCCTTTAGTCATTAATGTTGTGATGATTTTATTTTTATCATCTGTTTTCTTTTTTAACTTTTGATATTCATCTTTTAGTTGTTCCATTGAATCACTTGGATATTCAAGGTTATTAAGAACGTAGTTAATTGTATCAGTATAAAAACCACTTCTTGATAGTTTTTGAAATACTAACTCACGTTGTTTTTTAGAAGGATACTTTAAATTAAGTTTTTGGTATTTTTTTCCCACATCTAAGGCATTATCTTGCATTAGATCTTTTGTATAAAGTGATATATATTTATTTATTAATCCTTTGTCAATGCCTAATTCACTTAAACTATAAATGATTAATTGGGGACCTTTTTTATTTTTAATACCTTCTTCAATATACATTTTAGCATATTTATCATCATCAAGATAATGAATTTCTTCTAATCTTTCAATTATACTGTTAATTGTTTCATTATCAATTTCTTTTTGTTTTAAGTATGTTCTTATTTCTTTGGTTGTTCTTGGTTTGAAATCAATGTAGTTTAATACTTTATCAAATATGAAGGCTGTATCTTTGCCTTTTTTTATTTTTTCCCAAGTTTCTGCATCTATTACTGATCCTTTTAAAATTCGATTATTGACAATTGAATCTTCGGTTAACTTGATGGGTTCTTCTTCTGTACTAACGTAAACTAAATATTTCTTGCCTTTTTTTTCTACACTTAAAACTTTAATTTCCTCCATTGCTATCCTCCTCATCAGGAGTAAGTTCAGGAGTAAATCCTTCGCCATGAACTTCACTTGCTCTTGTTACATAGATGAAGGCTTTTTCATCAATGTTATAAATTATTTCTTTCATCTTGTAGAATTCATTATTACTCATAACACAAACTAATAATGTACGTTCAAGGTTTGTAAATCCGCCTTTAGCATTAATTACGGTTACCCCACGAGCAAGAATATCAAATATTTGTTCTTTAATTTCTTCTGGTTTTGATGTAACAATGTTAACACATCTTGAATTAAAGCCACTAAAAATAATAGCATCCATAACATAACCAGATATGAAAATGAACATTGCACCATAAAGGATTGTAAAGATATCTTTAAAGATAAGGCCTGATACTAATACGATGGTTCCATCGATAAAGATTAAGCTTACTGAAAATGGAAGTTTAAAGTATTTTAACAAGATACGTTGAATTATGTCAACACCACCAGTTGATGCTCCATTTCTTAAAGCTAAGCCAAGACCAAGGCCTGAAATTACAGCACCAAAGATAACTATAACAAGATAAGCTCCTGCGGAAATAATTCTAGGGTCAATTCCATTTACTGAAGGAATGCTTATAAGATCAGGTAGCATATCCTTTAGAGCATAACATCTTACTAATTCCCAAAGATAAGCATATAGGGGATAGATAAGCGATGCATATGCAGTTTTAATGAAAAAGTCTTTACCAACAAATATTAAAGCAAATACAAGTAAGATCATATTAAGAATTAGCATTACCAAACTTGAAGAAACATGTAGTTCAGCAGATACTACTGTTGATATTCCTCCGACACCACCAACAATAACATGGTTAGGGTCAAGTAATAAAGAGTAGGCAGCTGCCATCAAGAAAACACCTAAATTAATTAAAAGAAATTCTTTTATTTTTCTTTTGGTAATTACCTTTTTATGTTTTTCTGACATTTTATTTCTCCTTATCTTTATTATATTTTAAATAAGCATCAATAAAAATATCTATATCACCATCTAAAACATTGGTAGGATTTGAAGATTCTACATTAGTACGATGGTCTTTTACCATTGAATATGGATGTAAAACATAGCTTCTAATTTGACTGCCAAAGGCATTGTCACTTAGTTCTCCACCAATACTCTTTAACATCTTTTCTTGTTTTTCCATCTCTAATTGATATAATTTTGATTTTAGTATTTGCATAGCCTTTTCTCTATTTTGAATTTGGCTACGTTGATTTTGACATGATACAACTATTCCTGTAGGTAGGTGTGTAATACGAACTGCTGAATCAGTTTTGTTAATATGTTGACCACCTGCTCCACTTGAACGATATGTATCAATCTTTAAATCATCCGGATTAATTTCTACATCAACTGTATTATCAATTTCAGGAGTAACGTTTAAAGCAACAAAACTTGTATGTCGTCTTGCGTTACTATCAAATGGGGAGATTCTAACTAAACGATGGACACCTTTTTCTCCTTTTAGAATTCCGTAAGCATTTTTACCTTTAATAACAAAAGTTGCACTTTTAATTCCTGCATCATTTGCTTCTTCATAATCTAATAATTCAAAGTCAAAATGATTTCTTTCTGCGTATCTTTTGTACATTCGGTAAAGCATTAATGCCCAATCTTGAGCTTCGGTTCCCCCAGCTCCTGGGTGAAGTTCAAGAATCGCATTCATATGATCATAGGGTTCATTTAATAATTGTTCATTTTCAAATTTTTCAATTTTCTTAGAAAGTTTTTTAATTATTTCTTCAGCCTCAGCGTATAAGGTTTCATCATCTAATTCAAGAACAACATTTAATTCATCAAGTTCTTGTTTTAGATCTTCATAGGTTTTAATTTTTTCTTTGCTTTCGTTGTTTTCTTGAAGAAACTTCGCGGCTAAAGTGGGGTTATCCCAAAAAGTTGGAGAAGACATGGCTTGATCGTTTTCTTGTATTTTAGCTTTAAGAATTGGTATTTGTAAGACTTTTTCTAAATCACTTAGTCTTGTTTTAAAATCTTCATAAGCTTTTACTATTTCAAACTTTTCCATATTTCCTCCTTATTTTTTTATTGTTCGCCTCTGCCACAACAATATTTATATTTTTTACCACTGCCACAAGGACATGGGTCGTTACGGCCAGGTTTTTTAGTTTTATTTACCACTGGTTTTTTCTTCACTGGTTCATCATTTCCTGCAGATGTTCCTGTAGGTTTTGCGACTTCCTCACGTTGTAAGTTATCACGTACTTGAGCACGATTAATGATTGTAACTACTTGATCTTCAATGTTTTCAATCATTTCCGTAAACATTTCAAAACCTATACTTTGATATTCACGAAGTGGGTTAATTTGTGCATATGATTTTAAACCAATACTTTGACGTAAGCCACTCATTTGGTCAATGTGATCCATCCAATGTTCATCAACAGTACGAAGTAAAACTACCTTCATAAATTCTTCATATACTTCAATTGGTAGTTGTTCTTTCTTAGCATGAAGATTTGCTTCAAAACGTGCACAGATGAAATCTTCTACTTCATCAATTTTCATACCATTAAATTCAAATTCTTCAATATCATTAATGTTAAAGAACTTCATGCAGAAATCTTTCATTAAACGATCACTATCAACAATTCCTTGTTTGCTTTCTGGATCACGATATTGAGGAATAAGTCTTGTTACTACTGACTTAAACATACGTGTAATAATTGGTTCAACATCATCTAAGAATAAGATATCTTTACGTTGTGAATAAATGATTTCTCTTTGTTTTCTTAATACTTCATCATATTCTACAACGCTCTTACGACGATCATAGTTATATCCTTCAACACGGCGTTGAGCACTTTCTACAACACGACTTAGCATTTTGTATTCTAGTGGTTCTTCATCACCTTGTTCATCAGTTTTAATAACCATACCAAATAGTCTTTCAAGTCTTTCGCCACCAAATCTAACCATTAAATCATCTTGAGTTGAAATGTAGAAACGGCTATATCCAGGGTCACCTTGACGTCCACTACGTCCTCTTAATTGGTTATCAATACGACGTGCTTCATGTCTTTCAGTACCAATAACCGCAAGACCACCTAGTTCAACAACATCTTCACCAAGTTTAATGTCGGTACCACGTCCAGCCATGTTAGTCGCAATTGTTACTGCACCTTTTTGACCAGCTTTAGCGATTATTTCTGCTTCACGTTCATGTTGTTTAGCATTTAAGACACTATGTGGAATACCATATTTCTTTAAAATGCTTGATAATAATTCACTTGTTTCAATTGAAATTGTACCTACTAGGATAGGTTGACCTTTTTCATGTCTTTCTTTAATTTCTCGTGCTATAGCTTTATATTTAGCATTTGATGTCTTGAAAATTAAATCTGGAGCATCTATACGAATAACTGGTTTATTGGTTGGAATTTCAACAACAAACATATTATAAATGTTTCTAAATTCTTCTTCTTCAGTTTTCGCAGTACCGGTCATTCCCGCAAGCTTTTTATACATTCTAAAGTAATTTTGGAAAGTAATTGTCGCAAGAGTTCTTGTTTCTTTCTTAATTTCAACATTTTCTTTTGCTTCTAGAGCTTGATGTAATCCTTCACTATATTGACGGCCATGCATTAAACGACCTGTGAATGGGTCAACAATGATTACGGTATTATCTTGAACAACGTAATCAACATCACGTGCCATAATGTAGTTTGCACGTAAGGCATTATCGATATGGTGAACTAAGTTTACATATCTTACATCATAAATATTTTCTACACCAAAGAAGTTTTCAGCTTTTTTCATACCATTTTCAGTTAAGCTTACTTGGCGATCTTTTACATCGATTTCATAGTCGCCATCAGGATGTTCATCATTGGCTTCAATCAAGTTCTTAACGAATGTATTAGCTTGAATATATAGATTTGGACCCTTCTTAGCACCACCAGAAATAATTAATGGTGTTCTTGCTTCATCGATTAAGATGGAGTCAACTTCATCGACAATCGCAAAGTTCATAACTGGACGTTGAACCATTTTTTCTTTGTATAGAACCATATGGTCTCTTAGGTAGTCAAATCCAAGTTCATTGTTAGTTGTATATGTAATATCACAATAATATTGAGCTCGCTTATCCTCAGGTGATAAATCACGTAGATTTAAACCAACAGTTAGACCTAAGAATTCATGTACTTTACCCATCTCAGTTGCATCACGATGAGCTAGATATTCATTGACAGTTACAATATGAACACCTTCGCCTGATAGAGCATTTAGGTATGCAGGCATAACGCTTGTTAGAGTTTTACCTTCACCTGTTTTCATTTCCGCAATATTACCAAAGTGCATTGCACAAGCACCAATTACTTGAACTTTAAATGGGAATAATCCAAGTACACGTTTACTTGCTTCACGTACTGTCGCAAAAGCTTCCACTAAGATTGAATCAAGTGTTGCTCCGTTTTTAATTCTTTCTTTAAATTCTGTAGTTTTAGCCTTTAATTCATCATCAGTTAGTTTTGCATACTCATCTTCTAGGGCCATTACTTGAGTAGCTAGTTTTTCACATTTTTTAAATTCCTTATAAGAAGGATCGAATAGTCTTTTAAACATAAGACACTTCCTTTCATATTAATTATATAATACCAAATTTTTTCATTTTTTTCAAGTATTTAATTTTTTCAAAAAATATTAGTCTTAATATTTCTTTTAATTATTCATTGATTAATCATTGATTGTCATTTTTCTCCATACTTTCTTTCAAAGAAAAGCCACATCCACAATAATGTTGTCGATATAGATCGAATTTTTTTGCGAGAAGGGTTGAATCTAAATAACCATTTTCTTTTTTAAAATCGGAGTATAGATAGTGACAATCTGGAGTATCTAGTGAGTACCCAATCTCATTAATCCAGGCACTATTTTTATGGGGACTTACAGACAAGGTTGTTGTGAAGTAATCAAAATTATATTTGATAGCTACTTCTTGTAATTTGATCATTCTAAATTTATAGCATTCATAGCACCTTAAACTTTTTTCTTTTAAATGTTTATATTGATCAACTGCTTTTAAAAAGACTTGATAATCATCTCTTTCTACCAATAAATCTACACGAAAGTCAAGAGCATCAAGTAGTTTCTTTTGGGTTTCTAGTCGTAGTTCAAATTCACTAGATGGATAAATATTAGGATTATAATAAAATATTGTAATATCAAAATATGGTTGTAAGACCTTTAATACATGGGTACTACATGGTCCACAACAACTATGAAGTAATAATTTTGGACGTTGATTGGAAGCTTTAATGCTTTCTAATTTTTGTTTAAACTCTTCATATGGTTTCATTTTCTTCACTCATTATTATTTTTGTTAATTCATTATAATTTTTTACTTCTATGCATTCTACTAAATGGGGATTAGATAATCTTTGTTCATTAAACCAGATAGCCTTTATGCCTTGTTTTGTTGAACCTAAGACATCATAGTGATAATCATTACCAATAAATCTAACTTCCTCAAGTTTTAAGGTTGGATATGTTTTCTTAAGGTAGTTTATGGAAAGATTAAAGAATAAAGGACTTGGTTTTCTTAAGATATAATCTGCACTAGAAAATACTTTTTCAAAATAGGTATCAATATTATGTTCTTTTAGTTGATATATTAAGCCTTGTTTTGTAAAGGTACTATTACTTAGAATAACTAAATGAATTTTTTTAGTTTTACATACCTCTAAAAAGTTAACTAAGCCATCCATTACAATCGTCTTAGTAGAATGAGTTAAAAACTCTATCTCTAAAAAATTATTATCATATGTTGTTTTAAACCCAACAGTATCCCTTAGATAATTAAAGTAATTATGAATGTTGATTTCAAAATCATCATTATCTCTTTTTTTATATGCATATTCCCATATTAAATTAAAATCATTTAATACTTCTTCTTTGGAAATGTTGTGATTACAATAATTATTATAAATATATGTTACGCCTTTAGTTAAGTCAAGCTCAACGTTTTTAAAGAGGGTATCCCCTAGGTCCATTATAATATATTTTATCATAGACTTAACCTCCATAATATATATTATTATAACATATTTTGTTATAATCAAATCTAAATATGCAAGAAAAAGAGATTCCGAAGAATCTCTTTAAATCCTATGGGTTAATAAACATCAAATTATTTATTAATTTTTTGGTTCAATAACGCCATATCCCCCATCACGACGAAGGTAAACGATAGTTTGTTTGTGAGTGTCTTCATTGATAAATACAAAGAAGTCATGATCCAACATTTCCATTTGGGTTACCGCTTCATCGATTGTCATAACGTTTAATTCAATTTTCTTACTTTTTACGCTTGGTGTTTCAACTTGATCAACATTTGAATTTTCAACTAAATCACTAAAGTAGTTAGCGATACCTTCACGTTTACGAATAATTGAATTAACTTTTTTCTTATGACGCAAGAGTTGTCTCTCAATCTTGTCGACAGCATCATCTACTGCCATATAAAGTGTTTCCGCTTTACTTTCAGCTCGTAAAATGATGTTTTTCATTGGAATAGTTATTTCAACAATATTGTACTTTTCATAACCTTTACAAAGAACATTAACATTTAGAGATTCACTATTATTAAATAGTTTGTCTAATGTCATTACTTTTTCAGTAATGTCCTCACGTGCAGTTTGAGAAAGTTTTACTAATCCATTTCCTCTAATGTTTACTTTCATAATTTACAACTCCTTTTCATATATTGAAGATTTATATTTAAATCTCCTATTAATATTGTATCATATTTGAAAATAATTGTAAATATTATTTCGTAATTTTTTTCATATTTAACCAATTAAAATGAAATTTATATCTTGTTTTGGATTAAATATTAAAAAGAATGTTTCAAATTCATAGTATGATCTAAACCAATAAAGAGGAATGTTTAAAGTAAATAATTTTTTTACTAACTTGTTATTTACTAATTTTTCTTCTTTATCTAGTTCAACTATATAATAAGTAATATATCCCACTATTATTTTATTTATTCGTAATTTATCATTATGAATAAATTTTAACATATCCCATACTTTCATACTTATTATAATACGATACTTACTAATTTATTAGGAACAACAATAACCTTTTTAATTGGTTGATTATTTATTAATTCCTTAATACGAGGAGTGTTAAGAGCAAGTTCTTTAATTTGGTCTTGGTCTAATCCCATTTCAATTTCAATCTTATCACGTACTTTACCATTTATTTGAACAACTAAAGTTACTTTGCTTTCTTTTGTTTTAGCCTCATCATATGTAGGCCAAGGTTCATAAGCAATTGTATTTGTATGACCTAATTTTTCCCATAATTCTTCTGCAAGATGTGGTGCAAGTGGATTTAAGATTTTAACAAATCCTAAAGCATATTCTCTTGGGAAGACATTTTCTTTATATACTGCATTAATGAAGATCATCATTTGAGCAATCGCCGTATTAAATTTTAATCCTTCATAATCTTCAGTTACTTTCTTGATAGTTTGATGATAGATTGTTTCAAGGTTTTTATTTGGTTCATCTTTAATTTTTGAATCTTCTACATATAAACGATAGATACGATCAAGGAATTTACGAGATCCTTCAATACCTTTGTTATCCCATGGTTTGTCAGCTTCAAGTGGTCCCATAAACATTTCATAGACACGCATCGCGTCTGCACCATATTCTCTTACTACAACATTAGGATCAACAACATATTCAGGGAATCTCTTACCCATTTTGATACCATTTGAACCAAGAATCATACCTTGGTGAACTAACTTTTTAAATGGTTCTTGACAAGGTACAAGACCTTTATCATATAAATAGTTATTCCACATTCTTGAATATAGTAAATGACCAACTGCATGTTCAGGTCCACCAATATATAGATCTACTGGCATCCAATATTTTAAAAGTCTTTCATCCGCGAATGCTTGATCATTTTTTGGATCAATGTAACGTAAGAAATACCAACTTGAGCCAGCGCTTCCTGGCATTGTTGAAGTTTCTCTTGTTGCTTTCTTACCATCTACCACAACATTAATCCATGAAGTAGCGTTTGCAAGTGGTGATTGTCCACTCTTACTTGGTTTGTAATCATCAAGTTCTGGTAATACAAGTGGTAGTTCATCATCTGATAAAGCACGAGTAGTACCATCTTCAAAAGTAACAATTGGAATTGGTTCACCCCAATAACGTTGACGAGCAAAAATCCACTCACGAATTTTATAGTTAACCTTTTTACTACCGATTTTATTTTCTTCTAGATATTCTAGCATTTTGTTAATGCCATCTTCTTTATTTAAGCCATTTAAGAAGCCAGAATTAATGTGTAATCCATCACCTGTGAAAGCTTCTTTGGTAACATCTCCACCTTCTAATACTGGTAAAATATCAAGACCAAATTTGGTTGCGAAAGCATAGTCTCTTTCATCATGAGCAGGAACTGCCATAATGGCACCTGTACCATATGTCGCAAGAACATAATCAGATATCCATATTGGTAGAGATTTACCATTTACAGGATTGATAGCATATGCACCTGTGAAGACACCAGTTTTTTCCTTGTTTAATTCGGTTCTTTCCATATCAGATTTTTTAGAACATTCATCAATATACTTAAGTACAGCTTCACTTTGTTCTTTAGACATTATCTTTTTAACAAGTTTATGTTCAGGAGCAAGTACACAATATGATGCACCAAATAATGTATCACATCTTGTTGTAAATACTGTAAATGAGTCATCTGAATCTTTAACTTTGAAGTTAACTTGAGCACCTACTGATTTACCAATCCAATTGCGTTGAATCTCTTTTGTAGATTCAGGCCAATCTAATTGATCTAAGTTTTCAAGTAATCTTTCAGCGTATTTTGGAATATCGATTACCCATTGTTTCATGTTCTTTCTTACAACAGGATATCCACCACGTTCACTCTTACCATCGATTACTTCATCATTAGCAAGAACTGTACCAAGTTCTTCACACCAGTTAACTGGCATATCGACTTTTTTAGCTAATCCATCTTCATAAAGACGAATGAAAATCCATTGTGTCCATTTATAAAATGATGGGTCACATGTAGATATTTCTTTATCCCAGTCATATGAAAAACCAAGCATACGAAGTTGATTTTTAAATGTTTCAATATTCTTTTTAGTAAAACCATCAGGATGATTTCCAGTCTTTATCGCATATTGTTCAGCTGGTAAACCAAATGAGTCAAATCCCATTGGATGAAGAACATTATAGCCTTGCATTCTTTTCATTCTTGATACAGCATCTGTTGCTGTGTAACCTTCAGGATGACCTGCATGTAGACCTACTCCAGATGGATAAGGAAACATATCTAAGGCATAATACTTAGGTTTAGTAAAATCCCATGTATCAGTTTTAAAAGTTTGATGGCTAGCCCAATATTCTTGCCATTTTGAATCAATTTGTTGATGATTATAACTCATCGTGTTTCAACTCCTTTTTTAAGTATTAATAATAGTGAATAAGTTTTCATTGTACGATATGTATAAAATAAAGCAATTACTTCTCCTAATATTGCGAGAAAGTCAACACTGAAACATACCGCTAAAGCACTTCCTAAAACATATGGTGTGTAACATAAGAATAGAATCTTTAACATTTTTCCAAATGGTACACCCATAAAACGGAAAAATAAACCAGTAATTAAAAGAGTTGTTGCGATACTTATTAGTAAGTTTCTAACAATCATAATAATTAAAGTTGTTGTTGAAAAAATTAAATATTTTGTTTTTAATTGGCTGTATAAGTATTCACAGAAAAAGTAAATATTGTTTTCAAATATTGTTTTTTTCTCTTCACTCTTATTAAAATTAACATTATATGTATTATATTTAAATTCTTTTATGGTTCTATCTTCTTTCGCAGAAGTAGCAGCAAGAGTCGTCATTCCACTCTTATCTGGTTGTTCATAGTGATATATTATTTTTACAACATCTTTAGTAAGTAACACAATTACCGAATTTTGATTATCGATATTCTTTAAATAGTTTTCACCAGACTCTGAAAAAACAACATATGTAGTTGTTGGTAGGTTAATCGATGTAAGGGTTACTAAAAAAGCGTAATTTTCAAATTTTAGTACTTGATTACTTTCTGAACCTGTTCCTGTATATATTAATTGATTATTTTCAATTTTATATTCAATATCATCTGTTTTTCTAATTTCATTAATAACTAATTTTTGTTCATCATCAGGGAAATGAAAACTACCAATATTTAATGTTATTGAAGGAAGAACTAAAATGATAACTGTTAAGATGATAAAGCCAATAAATTTTGCGGCTGGCTTTTCATCAACATGATCAACGATGTGTCTTGGTCTTGCGAGTGTATCAAAAAATATTTTAAACATATAATCCCCCTTTATGTCATATACTTTCATATTATATCATACAAATATTTAAAAGTAAAATTTTTGACAAAGATATTTTAAATCATTTTATTTTTTTTAGGTTTAGTTTTATGGTAAAATATAAGTGTAAAAAATTAAAGGAGAAAATATATGACAAAAAACTTTTTAAAAGTTGGAACTAAGCTGTTAACCGCATGTTTAGCTTTTCTGACACTATCACTTTTTGTCCTTTCAGCAACTCGTATAGTTAGAGCTGCAAGTGACAATTTCTATTATTTTACTGTCAGTGTAGGAGAAACTTATGAAACCGCTGGCGTAAACTATCATTCTAATGTAGATAATTCTTATGTTATTTACAGCACAAATCAAAACATGACAAACGCTGTTAAAGCTGAAACTACATCAACATCTTGGGGTATTGAACAAGGTCGAGATGTAAACACTGGCTTTGCGACTAGATTTGTTTGTCGTGCTAGTTTAACTAATCTTTTACCTAAAACTACTTATTATTATCAAGTTGTTGCAGGAAATGAAAAAAGTGATGTTAAAAAATTTGTAACTGGTGGAAATGAAGGAGCAAGTTCAATTTTATTCTTAACAGATACTCAAAGCTCTACTACTAATTATTTTAGTAAAATCAACCCAGTTGTTAAAGCAATTGAAGCAAAAGAAAAGAATTTAAACTTAGTTGTTATGACTGGTGACATTGTTGACCGTGGTGGTTATAGTGCTCAATGGGATGCTTTCTTTAATGGATTAACTGCTCTTGATGGATATCAATCAGCAACAATTCCTGGAAACCATGAGTATTATCATGATGATGATCCAAGTTATGTTGATGCTTCAATCTACAATCAATTTTATTTTAATCCACAAAATGGACCAATTGATCGTTTGAATTCATCATATTATTTTATTTATAATGATATTTTATTCTTTATGTTAGACATCCTACCTCATACTAAATCAGGTTATGATTTAGAAGCTCATAAAGCTTGGTTTAAATCTGTAGTTGAAAATAATCCAACAAGATGGATTATTGTAGGATCTCATGCTGGTGCTGTTTCTGCTGGTGCTTATGCCTCTGATGCGAAAGAAGTATGGAATAATTGGCATGAAACTTGGGAAGAATGCCAAGTTGATTTAGCAATCAGTGGACATGAACACATCTATATTCGTAAAGACCTTGCTTACCAAGGTGAAAAGAATGAAGAATTAGGTGTTACTTACTTAGTTGGACCTGCTGCAGGTATGAAAGATTACGCTGCCCAAACTACTGAAGGTCTAGATGTTGTAATGCGTGGTAACTATCGTGGACAAGTTATCAAAACTCAAGGTTCAAAAATGACAGTTTCTTTATATGATCAAACAGGTACTGTATATCAATCATTTACTTTAAATGCTAAGCGTAACGCTGAAGTATCTGATATTTCAAATGAAGATATTCTTGATTCTGTAAGTTATGAATATAACGAATCAAATAGTACATTAGAATTCTCATGGTCTTCTGACATTTGGGGAAAAGTTAAGAAAGTATATTGTACTGGTGATGGTAAATGGGAACAAACTATTCCATCTTGTGCTGAAGCTTTCGCAAAACACACTATGAGTGGTATCTTAAGTACTAACAATTATAATTTTACAATTAATTTCTTAATGAAAGACGATTCAGTAATATCAAAAAATGTTCAGGTTTTACTAAATAAAGATTTAATTCCAAGTTCAATTTCAATTAATGGACCTAAGAATCTTAATGTTGGTGAAACTGGACAATTGACAGTTGATATTATGCCAGTTGGAGCTGATGCTTCAGTTACTTGGGAATCACTTACTCCTGATATTCTATCCGTTGATGAAAATGGAAAAGTTACAGCTTTATCAAGTGGACGTGGTAAAATTAAAGCTACATCTACTATTAATCCAAAAGTTTCAAGAACAATTAATATTACTGTAGCCGCAACATCAAAACCTAAAAGTCTTAAAATAAATGGACTTCCAGATGTATTTGAAGTTGATAAACAATATCCATTCACTATTAGTGCAGAACCTGCAGATGCAAGTAAAACTGTTACATGGGAAACTACTGATCCAAGCGTTGCACAAGTAGCTAATGGTAAAGTTTATATCTTTGGCTATGGTACAGCTACAATTACAGCTACTTCAACAGTTGATACATCTATTTCTTGTAGTGTAACAATTACAGTAAGAAAACCTCTTACAGAAATTAAAATTACAACTCCTGGTAAAACAACTTTAGAAATCAATGAAGAATTAAATCTTTCTACAACTCATACACCTGATGATGCAAATGTTGATTTAATTTGGAAAAGTTCTGATGAATCAGTAGTAAGAGTTGATAAGAATGGTAAGATCACTGCTGTCAAAGCTGGTACTGTTACAATCACTGTTACTGATAAAGATTATCCAAATATTAGTGATTCAATTACTATTACAGTTAATGCTGCAGCTGATAATAATCCAAGTGATGATAAACCAGCTGATGATAAAAAAGGATGTGGATGTAAAAAATCAATGGAAATGATAATTACATTAACATCTGCAGTAACTCTTCTTGCTTTTGTATTAAGAAAGAAGCATTAAAAAAAATAAGCATATTAATGTCAAACATTAATATGCTTTTTCTTTAATTTATTTTGTTAAAGCTTTTTTAGCAGTTTCACAAAGATTTACAAACATAGGCATATCATTAACTGCTAGGTCAGCTAACATCTTACGATTGATATCGATAGATGCAAGTTTTAATCCATGCATTAATTGATTATAGCTTAGTCCATTTGCTCTTGATGCAGCATTAATTCTTACGATCCATAATTTACGGAAATTACGTTTGTTATTTTTACGATCGCGATATGCATACATTAAAGATTTCATTACTTGTTGGTTCGCTACTTTATATAAACAATGTTTAGAACCAAAGAAACCTTTAGCTTGTTTTAAAACGCGATTACGTCTTCTTCTTGCTACTACTCCACCTTTTGTACGTGCCATATTAGTTTACCTCCTATTTAAGATTTGCCAATTGTTGTCTGATATGACGTTTGTCAGGTGTAGAGACAAGGGCAAACTTTCTTAAGTGTCTTGATTGTTTTGATGTTGTTGCTGGAGCTAAGTGTCTGATTCCAGGTTGACCACGTCTAACTTGGCCGCTTCCAGTGATTTTAAAACGTTTTTTAGATGAACAATGTGTTCTCATTTTTGGCATAATTTTAAATCTCCTTTTTTAGTTTTTCTTTTTTTGGGTTTTTGGACTTAACATCATGAACATGTTACGACCATCTAAGTAAGGTTGTTGATCTATTTGTGCAACTTCTTCTAAGCCTGCAGCAAACTTAAAGAATAATTCTTTAGTATTGTTTGCTTGTTCAATCATACGACCTCTAAAACGACAACTAACTTTTACTTTATCTCCATCAGTTAGGAATTTCTTAGCATTGCGTTGTTTAGTTTCAAAGTCATGACTATCAATTGTTGGGCTAAGTCTTACTTCTTTTACTTGCACAATTTTTTGATTTTTCTTAGCTTCTTTAGCTTTCTTAATTTGTTCATAACGGAATTTACTGTAATCCATTAAGCGACAAACTGGGACAGGAGCATTAGGAGCAACGCAAACTAAATCAAATCCGCGTTCATCCGCAATCCTTAAAGCTTCCGCTAATTCAAGTTTTCCAAGTTGTTCTCCAGTTTCAGATATTACTAAAACTACTTCTGCTTGGATTTCGTCATTAACCATGTTTTCATTTTTGTTGTCAAATGGCTTGCCGATAATTTCACCTCCAAAATAGTGAAAATAAATATATGCGAAAAGCTATAAAAAAAGTGGGTATTAAGACCCACTTTGAATACATACTTAATAAGTTACCTCATTTTGTACTGACTCTTTTACCCATCAACATTGTTAATCAGGTGAGAAGTGGGACTTCTTCTTTTCACTACATATTTAATTTCCTTGTATATTATAGCACATCTAAACCTAATTGTAAAGAAAAGCACTCTTTTATTTACTGATTTTCTGATTATCTTATGATATATTCAAAAAAGTTATCTTTTGAATTTTACAATTTAATTATATTTTCTCTATATGG
>CAKPAZ010000021.1 GCA_934133195.1 uncultured Bacilli bacterium
GAGAAAAAAATGAAATTATACTTAGTTTATTCAAGAATCATCAAAGAGTATTTAGTCAGGTAGTATCCTGATAAAAAATGCTAATTAAACAAAAAAATGAAAGGAGATAAATTAAATGAATAAAAGAAAATATCTATTTACTATGGTTGTTGTCCTAATATTACTTTGTTTTACAGGTTGTTATGTTTGGCATACAGTTGGACATTATGAAACATTACAAGTAAAAATGGATAGTTTTGAGTATAATAATGAAGCTAAATTTTACTATTATGATAATGCAAAAGATTTAGAAAAATTAGATGCTAAAACATTTGGTAAGTATAATGAAGAATTTTTTAGAAAAAAATCTTTAATCGTAGTTACACTTCTTCGTGGTGTTAATACTGAGTACAAAAGTATTTATTTTAGAATGACTGAAATAACTATTGAAGGATATTTTAATGAAGATGAACCTCAAGTATCTTGGACATTAATCTTGGAAATAGATGACAAAATTCAAGATATAGATATGTATAGCGTAGTAATTAATGATTATATTGAAAATGATATAAATGAAGAATCAAGTAATGTAACCAATAATTAGAAAGAATAAATGGAGGAAAAATTAAATGAATAAGAAAAAAGGTATAATAGTTATAATTATAATGTTGCTTGTATTCTTTTTGTCTAGTTGCTCTACTGGATATAAAATAATTAATTTTGAAGCTTCACAGATGGTCATAGATAAATTAAATTATAGTGATAGTCCAAATGTATATTATTTTGAGAAAGCAACTGACATAAGTAATTTAAATAATAATTTATTAATAAAATATGATAGAAAATATTTTAGTAAACATGCATTATTTATAGTAACATTAATTGATAATATAAATAATGAATATATAGGAAATAATGTTTTAAATAAACATATTAGTATCACAAGAATGATTGAAAATAATAGTGAAAAAACCAAATGGACATTCTTAATCGAAATAGCATACAAACTAGATGAAGCAGAAGATCCTAATGATTACGTGGTAGACTTTATTAATCAAAAGAAAGAATTACATGTACATAATTACAAAGAAACTATAATTACTCCAACCTGCATTAATCAAGGGTATACAAAACATGAATGTGCATGTGGAGATAATTATATAGATAGTTATACTGATATAGTGGAATGCCAATATAAAAATGGTAAATGCATATGGTGTAACAAAGAAAAAACTGTAGATAGTTACAAAATATCATCCTATGGAGATGAATTAAGCAGAATGATATTTATACGCAGTTATAAGTGTGCTTATGATCCATATGAGCCATGTGGTTATGTTTCACTAACTTTTCTTGAAGTAGAAAAAGAGGCAAACAAAGCGATTTATATCGATATGACAGCAGAATTTGATGATTATTATACATGTTGCTATTTCAACAAGGAAAAGTTATATTTACTCGACAAAGTAAAAAAATACTATTTAGAAGATTTCAAAGAAGCATATTATGAATTACCATGGGGAGCATGGTCGGGAATAGATTGTTACTTCGCTTTAATAGAAACCTACAATGAAATGCAACTAGGTATGTATAACGAAAATTCAAAAATGATAATGAGTGATATAAAATGGTATGAAATATCAAAAGATGAAACGATTCCAGAAGAAATAGATAATTATATATTGATTGCTATAACAGAAAGTAAAACCATAAAACAAACAAACTTTTATGGTGAAAATGAAACAGAACATAAGTGGTTTTTTGAATCCAAACATTTATATAATGATGGCTTTGAATATCCTGAATATGATGAATTTTATAATGATTGGATTAATCAAAGATATTATATGTCAGATAATTTTTGTAGCCTTTATAGACATAGTGATATAGTAGTTAGTCGTGAAGGTTTTGATTTATTAAAACATCATTCATTAAGAATTGAAACAATAGATGGAGTAGAATACATTAGATCTACCCATTATAAAAGCACTAACCCTAAAGAATTACTAGAAAACCTAGAATATAGGGAAGAACTTACAGATGGTTTTATCAAGTATTATTGGTTTAAGTTAGATGATGCTTTAAAATATATATATGAAAAACTAGGAAAAGAGAAAGAATAATATAATGAACAAAAAAAGAGAAAGAATAATATAATGAATAAAAAAAGACCTTAAAAAATGAAATGATAAAATAAAAGTAGACACAAAAAAGTGTCTACTTTTTCTTGACTATTTCACTTAAAAAGTCTTTTTTATTTATCTTTAAAGAATTCCTTTAAAAATTTTAATACTCCTTGATGAAAACAATCATCTGTTACATATGTTGCAATCTTTAACAATTCAGGATGACTGTCTTTCATAGCAACTTTAATTTTAGCTGCATTTAGTAATCCAATATCATTATGACCATCACCTATAGCGATAGTATTATTTGGATCAATGTTGTAATATTTTACTGCGTCTAAAAAGCCATTACTTTTATCAACTAAAGGGTTGTATATTTCAACAATATGATATCCTCCTGAAAACCAATATCTGGAAAGTAGTTTTCCTTGGTATTCATTGTTGATGTAATCCTCAAAAAGTTTAATTTTATCTTTATCAATAAAGAATAACGCTCCATTAGGATTACCTGGTAAGATATCTTTGATTTCACCAACATGAAGATTTCCTCCATCAACATGTAAGAAAGGATGAATTTCTTCATTGTAATTCATAACATAGATATCATCAATGATTTCACAAAATACATTAATTAAGCATGGTCTAATATGCTCAATAATGGTTAGGAGGTCATCTCTATCAATTCTAAGGTCAGTAACTGGGAAGTTAGGATCAGTAGGATTAGTTACTCTTGCTCCATTATAATTAATTAAAGGAGTATTTAAATGAAGTAATTCATAAACAAAATGACTAGAGCGATAAGGTCTTCCAGTTGCTAACATAATGATATGACCCTTTTCTCTTAGCATGTTTAAATATTCAAAAGTTTCTTCATCATAGGTAGAAAAATCCATCATTAGGGTTCCATCTAAATCTAAAACAATTAGGTATTTCATTTCTTTACGCCTCCTAGTTTTGTTTATTATAACATAAACAAAGTGATAAATTCAATCAAAAAAGTTTTATTATTTTATTTATTGAATTTTTGGAGGATTTGTAGTAAAATAAAAGAATAGCAAATTGAACAAAAAAAGGAGGGGAAAATAGATGTTTTTAATTAATATCAATGACATTGACAATTTCTTTACCTCTTTGTTTGATAAACTACGTAATATTTTTACATGGCAAACTCTAGTAATATTACTTGCGGGGATAATTGTAGGGTTTGTTATTTGTTCAACAATTTATGGCATTTTAATGTTGATATCTTTAAATGATCATAAAAAATCAAGAATGGATAAACAGTTAAACATTGACATTGATAATGAACAAATCAAAAAAGAACTAGATGAGATTAAAGAAAAATTTGTATCATCTACCGATGGTCTTACCGTAAAAGAAAGATTTGAAATGTTAGGTCCAACTTTATATGAAACCATTAATGTTGTGGCATCTACCTACTATCCAAATTCTAAATATCCGTTATATGAATTAAGTGTTAGTGAACTTATCTTATTTTTAAGATATGTATCATTTAGAGTAGAAGATATTTTTAATAAACCATTTTTAAAACCATTTAAAAATATGACAATATCACAAATATTAAATTTCATTGATCTTCAAAAAAAGATTAATGAAAATAAGATTGTTCATGCTGTTACTAATCCAACAACCAATAAGATTAAAAAGTTTTTTATGGCTGCAATCAATTATGCCAACCCTGTTTATTGGTTTAAAAAGTTAGTAATGGGTACAACTATTAATATTGCAACTAAAAAGATTTGTTTAGTTGTTATTGATATTGTTGGTGATGAAACAAATAAAACATATAGTAAGTCAATCTTTAACAAAGAAAATGACTTATATTTAGAAGAAATCAATAATGAATTAAAAGAACTAGAAGGAGAACTTGGAAATGAACGACAATAAGACAAAAAAAGAGTTCTATGTATTTAGAGTAACTGAAGAAGAAAAACCAAAGCCAGAAGAACCAAAGCCACAAGAACAATATATCATTTCTCCATTTGATGGTAAAAAGCCAAAAAATACAGTTAATGAAAATATGGGCTATCATGTTGATCCTTCAACATATGATTGTATTAGACCAAACAGAGGTACTCAACAATATGTAAAACCTACTCCAGTGGAAGAAAACTTTGATGATGTTGATCCTTTTGAAAAGGAGGAAAACACAGATGATTTTTATTCAGTAGATCCTTTTGAAAAAGAGGAAGAACCTGAAGAAGAGATCATTGAAGAAAGTTATGATGAAGATATTGAAGATGATGAAGAAGAAACTGAAGATGTCAAGGGAACACCTACACGTGGTGAATATGTTGTAGAACCAAACAATGATGACATTTCCATTGAAGATCTTCCTACAGATGTTTTTGAAGAATTAGATAGTCATGAATATCAAACATATGAACCAGTTAATCATCAACAAAAACCATCTACCCCAACAATGGTACGTCCAACAATTGATCTAACAAAACCTAAAGTTGCGACTACTCCATATGAAGAACTAAGTGAAAAAAGAACTCCTGTGGTAAATATTAAAGCACCAAAAATCACTAAATATATTAGATTTAAACTTGATTTACTTCCTAAATCATCATCAAATGATGAAGATGATACTAAAGAAGCTGAACATCAAAAAGCGATAATCAATCAAACATTTCTTGAAAGTAATGTTAAAGCCAAAGTAGTAGATTACATCTTTGGTCCTACAGTTACACAATTTATGATTGATGTTGAACCAGGATATAACGTAAGAAATATCAAAAGTATTGAAAGCAATCTTGCCATGTATTTAGAGAGTGAACAAATAAGAATTCAAACTCCAATTCCTGGTAAACGTTATGCTGGTATTGAAGTTCCTAAAAAGAAACAATATCGTCATATGGTAAATCTTCGTGATATTCTTGAATCAAAAGAATTCAATAGTGATGAGTATAAATTACCGATTGCGGTTGGTAAAGATAACTTTGGAAAAGCCATGGTTTGTGATATAACAGAAATGCCACACTGCTTAATCGCGGGTACAACTAAATCTGGAAAGAGTGTATGCTTAAATGCAATTATTATTAGTTTAATCTATAAACTTGCTCCTAAAGATTTACGTTTAGTATTAATTGATCCAAAACGAATTGAATTAAGTCGATATGAAGGTATTCCACACCTTGCTATGCCAATTATTGTAAATAAAGAAGATTTCCCTTCCGCAATTACTTGGGTATATGATGAAATGGAAAGAAGATATGAAGAATTCTCAAAACTTGGTGCCGAAAGCTTCGGTGAATATAACAGAAAACTTATAGAATCTAAACAACCTAAAGCCCCATACATCGTAATGATAATTGATGAATTTGGTGATTGGTTTATAGGTGCCGAAAGTGATGTTACGGAAAAAATTCAAAAAATCGCCGCTAAAGCCCGTGCAGCCGGAATTCATGTTATTCTTGCAACTCAACGTCCTACTAATGATTCAATTAGTGGTAATATTAAATCTAACTTTGATACTCGTATTGCTTTCAAAGTTTCTAACAACACTGACTCAAGGGTTATCCTTGATAAGAGTGGAGCTGAAAGACTAGAAGGCCGTGGTGATATGTTAATTAAGTATGCAGGAGGTCTTGAAAAACGTCTTCAAGGTGCTTACGTTGATAATAATGATATTCGTCAAATTGTTTCTTTCTTAAGAGAAAATAATACTTGTAATTATTTAGTTACAATGGAAGAACTACATCAATCAACTACTGAACGTCAAGCTGCTGCATCTAGTTCTTCAACAACTTCAGGAATTGATGATCCAAAATTCGCAGAAGTCGCATACTACATTGTAAGAAATAATAATGCCTCAAACAATTCATTAGGTAAAATATTTAATATGGGATTCAATAGAGTAGATAAGATTCTTGTATCTCTTGAGGAACTTGGAGTTTTAAGTAAATCTGTTCGTGGTAAACAACGTGAAGTATTAGTTGATGAACTTGAACTTGAACAAATCTTAAGTAACGAAGAAATTTTTTAAAGTATATTAGAGGTAGTTAAATGAAAGCAAATTACTTAGACAAATATTTTAAAGAAAATAATGGATTAGTTGAACGTTTAACCATCAAAAATAAAATAATTAGTCGTATTATATGCTTTATCATTTGTAGTATTATTTATCCAATTGTTACAACCAGCCAACGATATAACCAAATTCATGGTGATGAATTTAGTGCTAATCAAACCTATGATATAATAAATATTGTAATGATTTTTTGTTATGTTATTGCGGGGATTGGATTATTATGGATTATTCTTGAGTTATTAATCCCTAATAAAATTCATAAACTAACTTCAAAATTAACCTTTTCTGCGAAAAAGAAAATCTTTAATTTTGTTGATTGGAGTATGATCCTTCCTATTTGTGCTTGTGTTGCAGTTATCTTATATAGCTATGTTTTCTTAATAACCCCAGTTAGTGGGATATCAATGATGCCAACCATCCAAAATAAAGAAAACATCTTAGTTACTTACTATGACAAAATTGATACATTTGATGTTGTAGTTTTAAAGGTAACTCCTGAAGATAATTTTGATATATCATCAGAATCTTATTATTTAAAACGTGTTATTGGCCTACCTGGTCAAACAGTAACATGGATAAATAAAGAACTACGTATTAATGGTGAAATTGTTGAAGAGGATTTCTTCCCAGATGACTTTTTAGATAGTCTTGTTCACTATACACCATTTGATGGAGTTTTCCGCTATAAAAAGGATGGAAAGGAACAGCCTTCAACCCTTGTTATCCCGGAAGGTTACTATTTTGTAATGGGTGATAACCGTAATATGCAAGAAGGGGGAGCCGGCACATACTATGATTGTAGTAAAGATAGTCGTGTAATTGGTTTAATTCCCAAGGAAAATATAATAGGAAAGGCTAAATACCATTTTAAAGGTATTTGCATAGGAAAGAAGATAGTATGATTCAATGGTATCCAGGACATATGGCCAAGGCCATAAGAGAAATTAACGAAAAAATCAAACTAGTGGATGTTGTCATTGTCTTACTAGACGCAAGAATTCCTCGTTCATCCTTTAATCCTGAATTAAAGAAGATGCTTCAAAATAAAAGAACATTATATGTTTTAAATAAAAAAGATAAAGCTGATGATACCGAAACTGCCAAATGGCTTAATTACTATAAGTCATTATCACTACCAGCGATTGCGATTGATTCTAGATCTAATAAAGATATTAAACTTGTCTTAAAAGAACTTGAAAATATTATGTTTCAAAAAAGACAAAATGATATGAGAAAAGGCCTAAAGCCACGTCCAATTAGAACTATGATTGTAGGAATCCCTAATGTTGGTAAATCAACTTTAATTAATGGCCTAGTAGGAAAGAAGGCAACTATGGTTGGTGATAAACCAGGTGTCACAAAAAATCAACAATGGATTAGAATAAACCAGTCAGTTGAATTACTTGATACTCCTGGAGTATTATGGTCAAAATTTGAAAATGAAAATATTGGATACAATCTTGCGATAACAGGAGCTATCAAAGATGATATTCTTCCTCTAGATGAAGTAGGAATGGTATTTATTGATTTTATGAATAAATATTATCCTGGAAGTCTAGATAAGCGTTATAATTTAGAATTATCAAAAGATTCCATAACTGCTTTAAAAGAAATTGCTGAAAAAGAAAACATCCGTTTTAGTAATAAAGAATTAGACTTAGATCAAACTGCCAAGTTTATCCTATTAGAATTTAGAAATAATATGTATGGTAAAATTACATTAGATAGAGTTTTATATGAAGAAGATAATTGATAACTATCAGTATGAACAATCATTATATAATGAAGGATATGAATATGTAGCAGGAATTGATGAAGTTGGTAGAGGACCACTTGCGGGGCCTGTAGTTGCTTCATGTGTTATAATGCCTAAAGGTTTTTATGTAGAAGGAATTACTGACTCAAAACAAGTATCTCTAAAGAAAAGACTAGAGTTTAATCAAATCATTCTTGATAATGCGATTGCTGTTGCGACAGTCTTCATTGATGAAAAAGTAATCGATGAGATTAATATTTATGAAGCAACAAAAAAAGCAATGCTACAAACATTAGAAGAAATCAAAATTAAGCCTGAGTATGTTTTAATAGATGCCATGCCACTTGAATTTGATATTCCTCATGCTTCTATCATCAAAGGTGATGCTAAAAGCTTTATGATTGCTTGTGCAAGTATTGTCGCAAAGGTTGCTAGAGATAACTATATGGATGAACTAGATAAGATATATCCTGAATATGGTTTCAAGCAAAATAAAGGCTATCCAACCAAAGTTCATAGAGAGGCGTTACTAAAATATGGTGTAACAGAAGTCCATCGAAAAACCTATGGACCAGTGAAAAAAGCTATCGAAAAATCACATCCCCACTATGAACAACAAAAACTTTTATAATTCTACAAAGTAAGATAATTAATTACAAAATATGAAGAAGAGCATTTAGGTGATAGGTTTTCCTATCAAATAATTGCTTTTTATTTTTTCGTTTTCTTTGACAATTTAAAATCTTAATGATATAATGCAAGTAAAAATTAGAGGTGAATAAAATGAAATTATTAATCGTAGAATCTCCTGCTAAATGTAAAACTATCGCTGGATATTTAGGCGAAGAATATAAAGTTGACTCTAGTTTAGGTCATATCCGTGATCTAAAGATTAAAGGCAAGGGTGGCTTTGGAGTTGATATTGAAAATAACTTTCAACCAGAATATTCTATTCTACAAGATAAAATGGAAGTTGTAAAACAATTGAAAGTTGATTCAGAAAATGCAGAACATGTATATCTTGCAACCGACCCCGACCGTGAAGGTGAAGCCATAAGCTGGCATTTAAGTCAAGTATTAGGACTACCTGATAAAAAAGTATCACGTATTGTATTTAACGAAATAACCAAATCAGCTATTGTTAGAGCTATCCAAAACGATCGTCAAATTGATATGAATCTAGTACATTCTCAAGAATCAAGAAGAATTCTTGATCGTATTATTGGTTTCCGTTTGTCAGGATTATTACAACAAAAAATAGGCTCCAAATCAGCTGGGCGTGTTCAATCAGTTGCTTTAAAGTTAATTGTTGAACGTGAAAAGGAAATTGAAGCTTTTGATAAGACAGAATATTGGGATATTTTCGCAACCATTGAAAAACAAGTTGCACATACAAACTATGAACTAAAAGCAAAATTTGTTGGAACCACTGAAGGTAAGGTAGATGTAAAAAGCGAAGAACAAGCTGATGAAATCATTAAACATCTAGAAGGTGGAACTTATACTGTAACAAACATTACTAAGAAGGTTCACCCACGTGCATCTAAACCTCCATTTATTACTTCAACTTTACAACAAGATGCCAGCATTAAATTTAATTATAACGCTAAACGTGTAATGAGTATTGCACAAAAACTATATGAAGGTATTGAACTTGGTAAAGAACGTGTAGGTTTAATAACTTATATGCGTACTGACTCAGTCCGTCTATCAGATGAATTCTTAGCGAAAGCTAAAACATTTATTATTGAAAAATATGGTGAAAAATACTATAAAGGTATTAAGAAGGCTCCAACTAAAGGAAAGAATGTTCAAGATGCCCATGAAGCAATTCGACCAACTAATCTTGAAAGAACCCCAGAAAGTATCAAAAGATATTTAGCAGCTGATGAATACAAGCTATATTCCTTAATATATAATCGTGCTTTAGCGTCATTAATGGCTGATGCTAGTATTGAAAATACAACAATCGATATTAATAATAATGGTTATATCTTTAACCTAAATGGTGAAAAAACAGTATTTGATGGTTTCTTAACAATCTATGAAGAATCAAATCTTGATAATGAAGAAAAAGTAGATAAACTACCAGAATTTAATCTTGATGAAGTATTAAATTGTACAGGAGTTCAAAAAGAACAAAAGTTTACTACTCCTCCTTATCGTTATACTGAAGCTCGTTTAATCAGAAAGATGGAAGAACTAGGAATAGGTCGACCTTCTACATATGCTTTAACAATGGAAACTCTTCGTGCAAGAGGATATGTAACTATGGACAAACGTACCTTTGTACCTACAGCTCAAGGTCGTCTTACCATTGAACAATTAGAACTTTTCTTTAGTGATATTATTAATGTTAAATATACAGCAGATATGGAAACCACTCTAGATAAGATTGCGGAAGGACAAGCCGTATGGTATGAAGAACTTAGAAAGTTCTATGATGTCTTTGCTCCAATGATTGAAAATGCTAGAGACAATATGGTTAAGATTTATCCAAAGAAAACAGATGAATTTTGTCCTGTATGTGGACTTCCATTAATAATTAGAAGAGGTCCATTTGGAGAGTTTACCGCATGCTCAGGATATCCACATTGTAAATTTATCAAAAAGAAAGAAAAGAAAGAAGTTGTTTCAACAGGTGTAATTTGCCCTGTATGTGGCGAAGGGGAAATAGTCGAAAGAGTAAGTGCAAGAGGTAGATCAAAAGGTCAAAAATTCTATGCATGTAGTCGCTTCCCTCAATGTAAAACTACTTACTCAGGTATTCCACTACCCGAAAAATGTGAGATTTGTGGCTCACCAATGATTGATGATAATGGTACAATTCGCTGTGGAAATGAGCATTGTAAGAGCAATGAAGCCCTTCATAAGGTCAAATTTACAAAATCTAAAAAAAATATTTAAAAAAAAGTCGAAAATTTAAGAAAAATGCTTGCATTTTTCTTTTTTTTGTGTTATACTATATGTGTAACTTTGTGTTACACATATCCCCTACAAATTGTGGTTTTCCACAATCCCTTCCTATCAGGTGGTATCCCCCCACCTGATTTTTCTTTTATATTCAAATTGTTGAAAAAAAACAAACAATATAGTATAATAAATAAGAGATGAAAGAGGTATTAATATGGGCCTATTTGATATATTTAAAAAGAAACCAAAAAATGAAAAAAGTAATAAATATAATTTAGGAATGAAAAAAACCAGAAATGGCCTTTTAAGTAAATTAAAAGCTGTTTTATCAGGACATAATCAAATCGATGAAGATTTATTTGATGATTTAACTGATGTTTTTATTATGGCTGATATTGGAGTAGAAACAACTCTTGACTTTATTGAAGCCTTAAAAGAGGATGAAAGAGTAAAAGGTATCAACAATGCGATGGAATTACAACCGATTATTGTTGATAAAATGTTTGAATTATATTTAAAGAATGAAGTTGTAAATAACAATCTAAATCTAAATCCTAATGGACTTTCAGTATTTTTATTTGTTGGTGTAAATGGTGTTGGTAAAACAACAACAATTGCTAAAATCGCTTACCGCCTAAAAAAAGAAGGAAAGAAAGTCTTACTTGCTGCCGGAGATACTTTTAGAGCAGGAGCAATTGATCAATTAGAAGTATGGGCTAAACGTGTTGGTGTTGATATTGTAACTAAAGTTAGTGGTTCTGACCCATCTAGTGTAATTTATGATGCTACTCAAAAAGCCTTAAATGAAAAATATGATGTCCTTCTTTGTGATACTGCTGGTCGTCTTCAAAACAAGGTTAACCTAATGAAAGAACTTGAAAAGATGCATCGTGTAATCTCTAGAGAAGTAGAAGGAGCTCCTCAAGAAACCCTACTTGTTATAGATGCAACAACAGGTCAAAATGGCTTATCTCAAGCTGAAGCTTTCTTAGAAGCAACTAAAGTTACCGGTGTTATTCTAACTAAACTTGATGGAACAAGTAAGGGTGGAATTGTTCTTGCGATAAGAGATAAATATAATATTCCAATCAAGATGGTTGGCTTAGGCGAAAAAATGGAAGATTTGGAATATTTTGATTTAGAAGATTATATAAGTGGATTATTCATCGCAACTGATGGAGAAGATGAAGATGAATGATCTTGAAAAAAAAGAAACCTACAATGTACTATATGGTATCTATCAAAACTTATTAACCGATAAACAACAACTAATGTTTGAAAACTATTACATTCTTGACTATAGTCTAAGTGAAATAGCTGAAGAACTAAATGTTAGTCGAAATGCGGTTTGGGATACCTTAAAAAAAGTAGTACAAAAATTAGAAGAATATGAAGATAAATTACATCTTTATGAATATAATAAAAAGTTAAATACTAAATTAGATGAATTAAAAAAATACACTAATGAAGATGGTCAAAAGATCATTGAAGAAATTAGAGAAATGGAGTAGAAAATGCCATTTGAAAGTTTATCAGAACGAATACAAATGTCGTTAAGACGTCTTACAGGACGTGGCAAACTTAATGAAAAAGATATTGATGAAGCAATGCGTGAAATACGTGTTTCTTTACTTGAAGCCGATGTAAACTATAAAATAGTTAAACAATTTATTGCGGACGTCAAAGAAAAAGCCGTTGGTGAAAGAGTTTTAAAATCACTAACTCCTGGTGATCAAGTAGTAAAAATCGTATATGAAGAATTAGTTAAATTAATGGGAGAAGAAGCTGTTCCGATTAATTTAAAGAAATCGGGAATGAGTGTTGTCTTGGTAGTTGGTCTTCAAGGTAGTGGTAAAACAACTCATATAGGAAAGTTATCTCAATACTTGAGAAAAAACAACAATATGCGTCCATTAATGGTTGCAGCTGATATCTATCGTCCAGCCGCAATCAATCAATTAGTTCAACTTGGAAAACAACTAAATATTGAAGTATTCCAAATGGGTATTCTTACCAGACCACAAGTTATTGTCCAAAAAGCCTTAGAATATGCAAGACTTAATAATTACAATCTAGTAATGATCGATACAGCTGGTCGTCTTCAAATAGATGAAGCTTTAATGCAAGAATTAGTAGACATTAAAGAAATTGCTCATCCTGATGAAATCTTATTAACAGTTGATGCTATGACCGGTCAAGATGCGGTTAATGTCGCAACAACCTTCCATCAAAAACTAGATGTAACAGGCTGTCTACTTACTAAACTTGACAGTGACACTAGAGGTGGTGCTGCTCTATCAATTAGATATATGACAAACATTCCAATCAAGTTTGTTGGTATGGGTGAAAAACTAGATCAAATCGAAGTATTTCATCCCGATAGAATGGCTAAACGTATACTTGGAATGGGTGATGTCTTAAGTTTCATTGAAAAAGCAACAGAAAATATTGATGAAAATGCCGCATTAAAAATGGCAGAACGTCTTCAAAAAGGAGTCTTCAATTATAACGATTTCTTAGAACAAATTAAAACAATCAAAAAAATGGGTTCTTTAAAAGGTTTGCTTGGTTTAATTCCAGGTATGGGTGCCAAGATTAGAAATCTAAATATTGATGATAAACAATTTACTTTTATTGAAGCTATAATTGGTTCAATGACTAAAGAAGAAAGAGCTAACCCCGATTTAATTAACAAGAGTCATTCTCGTAAATCACGTTTAGTACGTGGCTCAGGACGTAGTTATCAAGAAATCAACAACTTAACTAAACGTTTTGAAGAAATGAAAAAACAAATGCAAGATTTAATGGGAATGGATGAAGAACACTTAGAAAAAGTATCTAAGGGTCAAGCTCCAATGCCAATGATGAAACCAAAAATGAAAAAAGGAAAAGGAAAAAACAAAGGAGGCTTCCGAATTTAGGATGCCCCTTTTTTTAAAAAAAAGTTAATAAAAAAACACGATTATAGGAAAAACAATAATCGTGTCTTAATTTTTTATATAATGTAAAAAGATTTAATTTTTAACAAAAATGGTGTATAATAATAAAAGAATTAAACTTTTTTAAGAATTCTTAAAGCCATCTTAACAGCATCTTTTAATTCAATGGAATCATCGATTTTAAGTTGTTTTAAGACCCCTTTGATCTCGGTATTACTATATCCAAGAGCTTTAAGGGCTATTCCAACATTTTCTAACTTTTCAGATAAAGTTGGGTTTGTACCTTCAGCTGTAAAGTCAACTTTACCTTTTAAATCAAGAATTATTTGTTGACTGAGCTTTGCACCAATCCCTGGGAAACTACTAAAGAATTTAGCGTTGCTGTCATTTAAGGCTTTAACTATTTCATTGGTATCAGAAGAAGCTAGGATTGCAAGGGCACCTTTTGGGCCTAATCCTTTAACACTGATTAAGCTGATAAACATTTTCTTTTCATCAGCTGAACTAAAACCAAAAAGTTCAATGGCATCTTCACGGACATTTTGATGTACATAAACAGTTTTAGTTGAACCTAATTCAAAAGAAAAAGGATTGGGAACTTTAACTAAATATCCAATATTATTACATTCGACAGTAATGTGAGTTGCACATACTTCAGTGATGGTACCTTTAAAATAACTATACATATAAACACCTCATTTATGAGTAGATTATAACATAAAAGATAAAAAAAAGCAAAAGGAAAGGGTGAGTTTTTTGGAAAACATCATGGATAAAAAACAAATAGATGGCGATGAGTTTGAAACAACCGTTCGTCCCCGTTATTTATCAGAATATGTAGGACAAGATGAAATTAAAGAAATGATGTCAATCTTTATTTCAACGGCGAAAGAAAGACATGAAAGCTTAGATCATGTATTACTTTATGGTCCTCCAGGACTTGGAAAAACAACACTTGCGAATATCATCGCAAATGAAATGTCAACCAACTTAAAAGTAACTACAGGTCCAGCACTTTCTAGACCAGGTGATCTTGCAGCTATTCTTTCATCACTAGAACCAGGGGATATATTGTTTATTGATGAAATTCATAGAATACCTAAAGTCATTGAAGAAATACTTTATTCAGCTATGGAAGACTATGCAATTGATATTGTAATGGGAAAAGACACTAATGCGATGACTCTAAGAATTGACTTACAACCATTTACACTTGTTGGAGCGACAACTAGATTTGGTGATTTGACTGCCCCGATGCGTGATCGTTTTGGAATTGTTCATCAATTAAAATACTATACAACCGAAGAACTTGCGACAATTATCAAAAGAACATCTAAAATCTTAGGATTTTCTATTGATGAAGATGCAACAATTGAACTTGCTAAAAGATCAAGAGGAACTCCACGTATTGCTAACCGTTTATTTAGAAGAATTAGAGACTTTGCTCAATATCAAGGTCTTAACCATATAACCAAAGAAATTACAAATTATGCCTTAAATAAAATGGATATCGATAAGGCTGGACTTGACATTACCGATCGTAAGTATCTAAACTGCCTAATTGAAAGATTTAATGGTGGTCCTGCTGGTATCGAAGCCTTAGCTTCAACAATCTCAGAAGAAACTGTAACCTTAGAAGATGTTAATGAACCATATCTTTTACAAGAAGGATTTATCATTAGAACTCATCGTGGAAGGGTTGCAACCGATAAAGCATACACACACTTAGGAATAAAAAGAGGTGGATTATTTTGAAAGTAGAGGAATTTGATTATTATTTACCTAAAGAGTTAATAGCACAAACTCCATTAGAAAATAGAAGTGCATCTCGTTTACTTGTTTTAGATCGTAAAACAGGAGAAATTACCCATGAACACTTTTATAATATTATTGATTATTTAAATAAAGATGATGTATTAGTATTAAATGATACCAAGGTAATCCCTTCTCGTATTTATGGTGAGAAGGTAGACACTAAAGCTTGGATTGAAGTATTATTATTAAAAGAAATTAGACCAAACGTTTGGACATCACTTACGAGACCTGCTAAACGTGTAAAAGAAGGAACTATAATATCATTCAATAATGGTCTCCTAAAAGCAAAATGCATTGGTGTAGGTGAAGATGGGGAACGTACTTTTGAAATGATTTATGATGGAATATTCATGGAAATCCTTGAAGCAATTGGTATGATGCCACTTCCTCCATATATTCATGAAAAACTAGAAGATGGTGATCGTTACCAAACAGTCTATGCGAAAGAATACGGTAGTGCCGCTGCCCCTACAGCAGGACTTCATTTCACTAAAGATTTACTTGAAAAAATCAAAGCTAAAGGTGTTACAATTTGTTATGTAACCCTTCATGTTGGCCTTGGAACTTTTAGACCAGTAAGTGTAGATACTGTTGAAAATCATCATATGCATAGTGAAAGTTATCATATGACAAAAGAAGTAGCAGACATTTTAAATAAAGCCAAAGCCAATCATCAACGTATAATTAGTGTTGGTACAACCTCAACAAGAACTCTTGAAAGTATATATACTAAATATGGAATGTTTAAAGAAGTACAAGAAGATACTAATATCTTCATATATCCACCATATGAATTTAAAGCCATTGATGCTTTAATAACAAACTTTCATTTACCTAAATCAACACTTGTAATGCTAGTTAGTGCTTTCGCAACCAAAGAGTTAATAATGAAAGCATATAATGAAGCAGTAAAAGAAAAATATCGTTTCTTCTCTTTTGGGGATGCAATGTTCATAAAATAATCGTTAAATGTTTTACAAAAAGTAAAAAATTTTGTATAATATAGATAAGGAAAATAACTAACTGGAGGGAATATTATGAGTGAAAATAACGAAAATGTAAAAGTTGAAACTCCTAAAAATGAAAAAATAAAAGACAATCATGGTAGTTCTACTGGTGCAGTAGTAGGTTCTGTTTTCTTTTTAATTGGAATCGCAATTGTATTTGTTTTAGGACTTTGTGGTTTCTTATATTTAATTACTAAATAGTAATATATACACTTACCATTTGATAATGGTAGGTGTTTTTTTTATATTATCATATGAAATAATCGTTTAGCAAATAAACAAAAAACTACAGATATTTATAATCATATAAGGTGACAATTAAAAATATGATTAAAAGAAATGTCAATAACTTTGCAATTTTACAAAATTATTCATAATTATAAGCATAATTATTTTGTTGATTAGGACGATAGTATT
>CAKPAZ010000022.1 GCA_934133195.1 uncultured Bacilli bacterium
ATATTATCGTCCTAATCAACAAAATAATTATGCTTATAATTATGAATAATTTTGTAAAATTGCAAAGTTATTGACATAATTGGTATAATTTTTTTTATTTTTTTAGGATCCAAATTCCTGGATAATCAATATTTAGTGATTCACATTCTTCATCTACTTGGGCATTGTTGTTAAATATTAATTTTGTAAGTGGGGCGAAATAAATGTTTTCATACTCAAAGTTATTTTTAATAATTATTTGTACTTCTTTATTTCTTAATTCATAGTGATAGTCTTTATAATATATTGATGTTGAACTATCTAAGTTAATTTTTTTAGTTATGTCAATAATATTTTTTAGATAATCACTTAAATCATAGATTGTATTAATATTTTCATATGGGAAGTGATTAATTGTATCTCCTTGGTTGTAGGAGTTATCACTACCTTGTTTTGTTTTCATTAATTCTTGACCACTATGGATAAGACTTTTACCTTTACTCAAGACTACTAGGCCAAGGCCAAGTTTACATATTTGTTTTACGTCTTCGGTTTTTATGTTCGGAAGACTTTTTTTAATTTTATCAAATATTGTAAGGTTATCATGGCATTCAATATAGTTGATAGTTTGAGTATAATCAACAAATGGCATAATGGACATACTAGCATTAGTTGAAAGATCACTTAGATTTTTAGGTTCAAGTTTTTTACCACAAATGAAGCCAAGTTCACCGTTTAGGTAGCCACCGATTTCATTTCTAAAGTAATCATTGAAAAAGCCAATTGGATAGATTTTTTCAGCATTACCTAAATTTCCGTTTAAATCCATTGATAGGGTGGTATCCATGTACCAGCCTTCCCCATACATGATGACATCTGGATTGTGGGTTTTTAAGGTTGTATATGCTTTATTTAGAGTTTCAATATCGATTAATCCCATTAGGTCTAGTCGGAAACCATCTATTCCATATTCATGACTTAAGAAGGAAAGGTTATCAATGATAAATTTTTGAATCATTTTGGCTTCTGTTCTTAGGTCATTACCACAGTATGAACTATTCATTAGAAAGCCTTGATTGTTAGTACGATAAACATAACCAGGAACAAGGAGTCCTAAGCTGAAGGTTTCATGCTTAAAAACGTGATTGTAAACGACATCTAAGATAATTCCCATATTTTTATCTTTGATAGCTTTGATCATTTGTTTGAATTCATTGATTCTTGTATATGGATCATGGGGATTAGATGAATACCATCCCGATGGAATGTTGTATTGAATAGGGTTATAACCCCAGTTGTATTTAAAGTCTTTATCCATATTGTTTTGAATGGTTTCATCAACACCACCAAAGCAAAAGACTGGCATAAATTGAAAATAATCAATCTTAAGACCTTTAAAGTAATCAAGTTTGTCTAACCATTTAAGATAACTTGCTTCACCTTCATAGATGTTACCACTTAAATCACGAAGGTTGGCTTCATAGATGATGGTTTTGGTCTTTTGATGGTAGTATCTATTTTCCAGGTTGATGGTTTTCTTTAAATCAATAACATAGTTGTATTCATTGTTTTCACTACTACTTATACCATAGGGGTCTAAACATTTAAGATAGTCTTCGTTTATCCTTATTATATAATAATAAGGAAGCATGTCTAAATCACCTTTAATGCTTATTTCCCATAAGCCTTTTTCTTTATACTTTAAATGATGCTTTTGATTATTTAGCACAAGAATTACTTCTTTTGATACTGGAGTCCAAATCCTGAAGGTTGTTTGTTCAATTGTGTATGAAATACCTAAAGGACCATCATAGTAAAATTCTTCATCAAAAGCTTTGCTTCTGGTGATTTTACCAAGTGAAAGATGATAAGTTATGTTATCATTTATTTTTACTTGATAATCTTTATGTAAAGATATGTTTTGTTCATATCTTGTATAAAGATATAATTCGTTTGCATAACTTTCTTGTCTTTCAATAATTAAGCTTGTAGAAATTGAATCTCCTACAAGCATAATTTTATCAAAAGTAGTATTTAGAGGAACAATAACCTTTATTAAATGATAATCTTCTAAATAAGCTCCAAAAATACTCATTCTTCAGCCTCTTCTTCATCTTGATTATGACCAAAGACAATACTACGTTCTGAATTTTCAATAATAATGTATGTCGCAAGGCCAATACAGATAGTTATTACTACTCCACATATAATCGCAACCGTTGGAGTTTGTTTGGTTTTCCAGTCACCACTTACAAAGACAAAAGTCTTAACTAAGGTATCGCTACCTGGGGTGATTGGAGTATATGAATAGTTAAAAGTAACTTGCATATTTCCTGTTTGATAATAGTATAAATCAAAAACTAAAACATTTAAGTATTTATTATCATCTTGTAATTTTGAAGTAAATGATTGTTTGCCATCTTTAGTTGGTGCTCCTTCATATACTTCAAAGGTTTGTTGAGTATTATTTTGAAGGACAGCATTTACTTTAATATAGTAGATTTTATCCGTTGTTTTAAAACTAATCTTACATACTACTTTTTTGGAATCTGATAGTTTTGGTGATGATTCAAAAGTAACATTTTGGAATTCTTGGTTGTTTTCCGCTTGGACTTCTTTTGAGGTAACTCCAAAAAGGATAAACATGGTTAAACATAGAATGATGAAATATTTTAACTTTTTCATTTGTGACCACGCTCCTTATAATCATTAAGGTAACGATTTAAGTCATCATCTTCCTTTTTATTCTTTAATAAAAGAATTGTTGAAAGAATTAAAAGACCAACCAAGGAAATGATGAAACAAATGATAAAGAATCTTAAATCATAAAATGTAAATAGACGGATAATATATCCTTGTAGATATACACCAATCATCACAACCGTATATGAGATAACAATTTGACCAAGTAGTGATATCTTATTAATCTTAAAGACAAAGTATAAGATGACGGATAACACTAAAGAACAAATGATGATAATAATCCAACTAAAGAATCCTCCAAAGCCACTACTAATGATTGATGCGACAATAATGTCAAGTAGAGCAAACATACTAAAAATGATTGCGAAATTGATTACTAATTTGGTAATTACGTTACGTAAAGTGATAAGTTTCTTTTCTTTCATTATTGCCACCTCCTATTCTTTTAGTTTAGCCTTAAATTTTTGAGCATATACACGGGTAATAATCATTTTTTCATTATTGTTTAGTACCGCAAGGATTCGCCCATTAACAAGGGTTGTAACTTTCTTTATTTTTTTAATGTTTAAAACAATTGTACGTGATGTTTGAATAAAATAAGTTTGATTTAACATGTCGGTTAATTCTTGAATTTTGTAGGTTACCTCATAAATATCTTTTTCACAATAAGCAAAGACATGATTATCTACCGCCTCAAAGTAGAAAATATCATCAAGATTTAAAACATAATTATCACCATCTTTTTTTCCAATGATATTGTAATAATTAGTACTTAAGATTTGGATAATTTTATTTACTTGATCATTGTTACTAGGACAGTTAATGACGACTTCAATTTCCGATAGTTCAGAATTTTCATCAACTCTTATTTTCATCTTGCATCACCTCTTTTCAAAGCAAATTTATTACGATATTTACAACATTCACATATTTTGAAGTATGGTTTACCTTGAAGCATTTGATTCATGGCTTTTTGGTAAGGTTCATCATCTAAGATTTCTTGTAAAGATGAATTTTTTAGATTTCCTAGTTTAGTCTTTCCTTCATAGTCTAAGCAGCATAAAACAACATCCAGATTGGCGAGGATTCCTAGTTGGGTTTTACCTCCAAGGCATCTTACAACATCTTCATTTGTTGGATTTTCCTCATTTGGCCAATCAAATTCATCTTCAATACTGATGTGAATATTATGGTAAGTATCGATTTTTAAGTCTTCTTTTAGTTTCTTTATTAGGTAATTATTTTTTTCTACGATTTCGTTATTGCTTTTATCATTCCACAAACGAAAATCAATGCCAACTTCTCCTTTGGCTAGTTTATCTTTTAGTGATATTAACATCTGATTGATGTTTTTAAAGTAATCATCAATTTTTGAAAGGGGATAATTAACTAAAGCTTGTAATGAAATGTTAATTTTGTTTAATTTAAGTTTACTAAAATCATAGTTGTTAATTAAAGTACCATTCGTTGTAAGCCTTACTTTTAAATGGTAATCTTCACAAAGGTTAACGATTTTCTCAAAATCTTTATGGAGAAGGGGTTCTCCTAAAATATGTAAATATATGGTATTAGTATACCCTTTAATTTTTTCAAGTATTAATTTAAAATCATCTATTTTTAAAGTTTTTCTTGTCTTCAAGTCTTTAGAAGGACAAAAAGGACAAGCAAGGTTACAGTATTCCGTAATTTCAATGTAGATGAATTTAAACTTTTGTTTATTTATCTTCAACATCGTAAGTTACTCCCGTAACTTCATCATGAGTGATTTCTTTATGATCAGAATCATGATGTTTAGATGGATGATTGATGATTAAAAGAATAATACCAAAGATTGTCATTCCCCCAAATATAACATAAAGCATGTAGTGCCCTACTTTACCAAGACCAAGAGATAAAATGATGAAAGAAACAATATATTGATAAATATCTTTAATCATTTGTTCTTTCTTGTTAGTTGCTTTTACTAATCGTATTACATAGAATACCGCAAGGTATGCAAAGATAATAATCGTAACAAGTAAAAAGATGGTTTTGTTTTTATAAGGTATTAACATAAATAAACAAAAGGCAATTAAGATTATTGCTTTTAATAAAGTAATTTTACTATCATTTGTATGAAGGGAAAGTTGTGTATAAAAATAACTGATGTATACAATTCCCCAGATAGCTAAGATAATGCCAAGAATAATTCTTAAGGCGGTTACAAGGCCTAAAACATTGGGAATAGCATAGGCTAGTCCAAGTAACCCTAAAAATATTAATTCAATACCTAATGTAAATTTAGTACGATGCATTTCATTCACCCCTTTTTTATAGTCTTATTATAACATATTTCATTAAAAAATGCCTTTAAATCGCTATCAAATAAAAAAGTGACTACAAAATGTAATCACTTAATTAATCTAAATTAGAAAAATCGAATAGTTCTTTTGGATCTATCTTTAACGCTGTACAAATCTTTTCAAAATTTTTGATTGTAATGTTTTTCTCTGCTCTTTCAATTTGACCAAGATAAGTTCTGTGAACACCGATTAGTTCAGCAAAGTCTTCTTGAGACATTTTCTTTTCTAGTCTAAGTTGTCTAATTCGTTGACCAAACAAGATTGGTAGTGATGGTCTAGAATCATATTGTTCTGTCATAAATGTCTCTTCCTCCTTATCCTTAGTATTATGATTTGTACTATTAATTAGTTTATACTAAGTTAGGAGAATTTTCAACAGCCTATAAGTAGCAATTGTCTACTTTACTCGATTTTTGCCAATTTTTTTCATTATTTTTCTAGTTAACTTATGAGATAAAAATCTTAGGGAAAATACCGCAACTCTGTTTTTAAAACTTACAATATAAAAAGGAATCTTTTTTTCATAAACTTTTAAAATTGAGCTTGCGACAAAATCAGGGGTAGTCATCTTTAGTTTTTTGATTTTTCCTGTCTTTGCTTGAGCTTTTTCAAAAAATGGCGTATCGGTAGTACCTGGAGATAACACACATACATTAATTCCTTTATCTCTTAGTTCTTCATGGAGAGCCTCGGAAAAGGAAAGGACAAAGGATTTAGAAGCATAGTATACGGCCGTATAAGGACCAGGTGCAAACCCTCCCGTTGAAGCAATATTAACAACGGTGCCTCCTTTTTTCATTAAAGGGATTACCTCATGACATAAAAGAACTAAAGCTTTAATATTTAAGTCTATAATGTTATTATTAACTTCATTATCACTATTTAAGAATTCACTAAAACTTCCCATTCCCGCATTATTGATTAAACCAGTAACATTAAGTTGGTTAGTTTTTAAGTAGGAAATAAAACCTTTGATTTCTTCTTCTTTGGTTAAATCAAGAGGATAGGTTAAGATTTTATCATTTGTACTTCCTAGTTCAAAGGCTAAAGTATCAAGTTTTTGTTTATCTTTTGATAGTAGTAATAAAGAATAACCTTTGTTATAAAACAACTTTGTGGTACTAAGACCAATACCACTCGTACATCCCGTGATAATTACATATTCATTATTCATTTTCATCACCTAGGTCTTCTTCTTTAATGATAATACATGGATATTTTTCTTTTAAGCTAAAGTAACTTAAGTAGTTATTTTCTCTTGATACCCATTTATCAATAAAGTTTTTAGCATTGTTGATGCCTTCACGTTTGATGATTCTTGTTTTTTGGGTTTCATCATCAACTAAAAAGATAAAACCTTCATCAAAATATTTAGATAGATTAGGATGAAGACTATATGCTCCTTCAACAATGGTTAACCTTGTTTTTTTCAAACAGATGATATCACTATATGACTTATCTTTACAACAATATTTTCTTAAATAAATGTCTTCATTGAGATGGTTTACTACTTCTTTTTGGAAACGTTCAAAATCAATGTTTCCAGCAATCGTTTGTTCCCAGTTTTTTTCTCTTTTATCAAGAGGTAAATAGAAGTCATCCATATGGATTACTCTTGCTTGATATTTATTTTCTAGATAAGTACTATAAGTTGTTTTAAGGCTAGCACTCATTCCATCAAAGACAATTATTACATGATCTTTAGTTTGAAGAAGGTTCTTGATTGTTTGTTCTAGTTTCATTTTGTTCTTCCCATATATCGCTTATTAAATTTGTTTTGATTAAAGCAAAGACAATGAGTGGTACTAAGATTAGTTGAACAATTATTCCTGGCCATGCATTGATGAAAGCACCGGCTAAGAACATTTTAAAGGTAAATGGATTATGATCAAATACAACTAAGAAGACTCTTGTAAGTCCCCATAAAGCTCTACCAACAAGCATTGATATAACAAGGGATACATAAAGAGAAACAATTAAATTTAGTTTTAGTTTTTTTCTAAATAATTTAAACATAATACCACTTACAGCACCATATGCGAGTAGTTCAATACTCATTGAGATTGCTGTTGGGAAAAATGGTGGCATTCCAAGGGTTAAACTTCTAAGAATTGGAAGAATAAACCCAATTACTGCTCCATAGTAAGGTCCTAAGATAAAACCACCAATTAAAACTGGTAAATGCATTGGACATAGCATGTTACCTACTTCTTTGATGTTACCAGTAATAAAAGGAAGGATAAAGCCGATGGCAACAAGGCTCATCGCAATACACATTTTCTTGATTATTTGATGGCGCTTAGTCATTTGTCACATCCACAAGTTCATATTCACGTGAACCAAAGCCAAGTTCAGCAGCAGCTTCAATTGTGTGAACACCATGTCTTGATTCAATTCTTTCAATTAGATGATTCTTTCCTGGATCATTTGATTTATAAACAAGGTCTAGGCAAGCTTGATCAATTGCGATAGGATCAGTTGAGGCAAGAATACCGATATCATTCATGCATGGGTCTTCTGCAACACTACAGCAATCACAGTCTACTGACATGTTTTTCATTACATTGATGTAAACAATTTGACCTTTGAAGTGTTCAACAACACTTGATGCGGCATCAGCCATTGCTTCTAAGAATGAATCATGGTCAGCAGTCCATAGTTTAGATGGATCACCTGCTCCATGGATGTAGGCTTTACCATATGAAGATGCAAAACCAATTGATAATTGTTTTAAAGCACCTCCGTATCCACCCATTGGATGACCCTTAAAGTGAGATAATACTAATACAGAATCATATTTTGTTGTATCATGACCAACATAATTTTTCTTTATTACATGACCATTTGGAATATCAAGTACTAAGTCATCGCCTTCTCCATCTAGAAGGTCAACCTTAAAGTTAGTACTCCAACCATGTTTTTTTAATGTTTCTCTATGGCGTTCACTGGTGTTACGGCCACCATCATATGCCGTATTACATTCAACGATAGTTCCATTTACTCTTTCGATGATATCTCTAAACATATCAGGGCCAAGGAAGTTTTGATTACCAGGTTCTCCTGAGTGTACTTTTACAGCAACATTTCCTTTTAATTCAACGCCTAATAAATTAAATAGTTTAACGATTTCTTTTGAATTAATGTTTTTTGAAAAATAAACTTTTGTCATAAATATCCTCCATTTAAAGTAATTAAAAGTGAAAAGTGAATAAATATTAATATTTATTCACTTTTTATTTATTTAATTTTATCACATTTATTGGTTTTTATTTTGTGATTTACATTATTTTTTATCATAGATTATACGTAGGGTATTAAGGATTGCGAGCATACATAGACCAACATCTGATAATACACCAAATAGCATTCCATATGATCCAAGAAGATTTAAAGTACTAAGAACTAAAACTAAGACTTTAATACCAAGAGATAAGAAAATATTTTCATAGATGATTCTCATAGTCTTTTTAGAAATATGGATAGCATCAATTACTTTACCAATATCATCATTCATAATAACAATGTCAGCAGCTGATTTAGCAATGTCACTACCTTTAGCACCCATCGCAATACCTACATTAGCAAGTTTCAAACTTGGAGTATCGTTAATACCATCACCAACGTATGCAACTTTATTTCCTGTCGCAAGTTCGGCTTCAAGTTTTTTGATTTTATCAGTTGGTAAAAGTTTACCATAAGCAACATCGATATTTAACTTACTCTTTACATCGTTTACAACACTAACATTATCACCACTTAACATGACAGTCTTGATTTTTTGATTTCTCATGTAGCGGATAGTTTCTTTTGAACGTGGTTTTAATTCATCAACAACGACGATTGAGCCTTTGAAGACACCATCAATACCAACATAAACAACGGAACCAACAGTATCTTTATGAACATATTCAATGTTGTTTTCTTTCATTAATTTAGAGTTACCAACAAGAATGTGATGTCCATCAAAGTCTGCTTCAAGGCCATATCCTGATAATTCTTTAACATTAGTGATTAATTCTTTTTCGATTGGTTTACCATAGGCTTTAACAATTGATTTAGCAATCGGATGGTTAGATAATGATTCAACATGAGCTACGGCTTTCATTAGAGTATCTACTGTTTCACCATTGAAACAATCAATTTCATCAACAGCGAAGTTTCCTTCAGTTAGAGTTCCCGTCTTATCAAATACAAAGGTATTTACTTTTGATAATAATTCTAAGTAGTTACCACCTTTAACTAAAATACCTTTGGAAGAGGCTTTACCAATACCACCAAAGAATCCAAGAGGAACGGAAATTACTAAGGCACAAGGACAAGATACAACAAGGAATACTAAAACTCTACGCATAGTTTCACTAATTGAATAGTTAAAAGCAAAGAATAGTAAAAGTCCAGTTACAACCGCAAGTCCTAAAACAGCTGGAGTATAGATTCTCGCAAATTTTGTGATAAATTCTTCAGTCTTTGATTTTTTGTTACTTGCTTCATCAATTAACTTAACTACTTTATTTAACATTGAGTCAACTTGAACTTTAGTTACCTTAATGTAGATTACCTTAGTTAAGTTAACACAACCAGATAATACTTCACTACCAACACCAACATCAACAGGAAGTGATTCTCCAGTTAAACTCTTTGTATCAAGAGATGATTCACCTTCAATGATTTCACCATCAAGAGGGACGATTTCTCCAACTTTTACGACGATTTCATCACCAACTTTAATTTCGTTTAATTCTTTGACAGTACCATCACGTAAAGTTGCATGTTCTACTTTTAGTTTCATCAAACCTTCAATTTCTTTGGTTGAACGGTCAATCGCACTAGCTTGAAGTTTTTCACCAATACGGTATAGTAAGATTACTAAAATAGCTTCAGCAGGTTCATTGATACAAAAAGCACCTATGCTTGCGACAAGCATTAAGAGATTTTCATCAAAGATTTCTCCATGAACAAAGTTTTTAAATGAATTGATTAAAACTTTATATCCAATCGCAAGATATAAAACACCAAAGATTACAAGCATGTACCAACTATGATTATCACTTACATGCCAGTAAATAACAGTTGGAATAAATAATAGAACAGAAACAATGAAAACAATTAAAGAAAGTTTATTTCCTTTTTTTGCTTTCTTCTTTTCTTTATAAACAACAGCTTCACTTTCGATCTTTTTAGTTTCTCGGCATACTGTTTCATATACTGATACATTACTATGGTGAGTAATGATGATCTTTTTATTTACAAAGTTAACTTTAGCTTCAACTACACCTTCAATTTTATTTAAAGCACGTTCTACTTTTAAGGCACAGTTAGGACAGTCAATGTTATCAAACATGTATTCATCAGTTACATTATCACCGTTATCATCTTCCGCATGATTTACAAAGATACAACGGCTATTAGGTTCGATTGTATTTCGGTTTAGCTTACGATGTTTGTGATTATGTTCAGGACAATGACTTAAGTCAATAACGGTATCAAGAATCATCTTGATTTCATTTTCCGTAAGGTCACGACGTCCTTCAATCGTTATTTCTTTACGGTCATAGTTAATATTTATTTCTTTGATATACTCAATTTTAGCAAGATTCGCTGCTAAAGCTTTTGAGCAAGCAGGACATTTCAATTCCTTTAATTCAAATGTTTTTGTCATATTTTACCTCCTATTGGTGATTAGTATGTTCAATCGCAATCTTTAGTATTTTTAAGACATGGTCATCAACGATTTCATAAAAAACCATCTTACCTTCTCTTCTAGTTTTTACTAGTCTTGCATGTCTTAAGATTCTTAATTGATAAGATACAGCAGTTTGAGTCATATCGACATCATCAGCGATATCTTGAACACACTTTTCTCCTTTTAGTAGAGATGTTATAATTTTTACACGTGAGAAATCGGAAAGGTTCTTGAAGAACTCTGATAACTCATATACATCATTTTCATCTAATTGTTTTTCCATACATTCACCTCATTAATACTTGCATATTTGTAACATATGCTTATATACACATATATTATACTCTTTTTTATATTATATGCAAGCATAATGCATTATATAACAAAAAATGACTTAAAAACTTAAAATGACTAGCATTCTAAATCTTTAAGTCTTAGTTATTTCTTTAAATCAGCGATTTTTTCTTTAATATTATTAAGATGTCTAGAGACACTACTTTGACTAATCTCTAAAGCATCACCAATTTCGGTTTGACTTAGTTTCTTTACTAGCCTTAATCTTACGATTTGTTCTTCCATTGGTGTAAAATTATAGATTAAGAGATTTAAGTATTGACCAGGAATATCATCAAAGTTTTCTTTAAAGATTGTTTTTTGGGTTGCTTTTAAAGCATATTCTTTGGTTACTTTCTTTAGTTCATCTTTTATGGCTCCCATAATATAGTATACTGCGAAAGTAGAAAACTTAGTGTTTTTAGTTTTATCAAACCGGTGATATGATTTTAATAGTCCCATGAAACCGACTTGAACTAAATCTTCAAATTCGAGGTAAGGAGATTTAAATCTTCTAGCGATTTTGTAAACTAAATTTTGATATTCTCTTACAATATCTTCTTCTTCATTAATATTCACCTTGTTCATGATATTTTTTAACCATCAGGATTTTAGTGCCTTCATTGATGTTTGAGGTAATACATAGTTTATCAGTAAAAACCTCCATGATGGTAAACCCTAGTCCTGCACGTTCTTCATCTACTTTAGTACTAAAAAGTGGTTCTTTAGCCTTTTCCACATCAGCGATACCAACACCATAGTCGATGACTTCAATGTAGATAAATTCATTATCATACTTTAAATTAAATTCTACCATCTTTGATTTATCATTTAAGTAACCATGAACAATTGCATTGGTGACAGCCTCTGATACCACCGTCTTTAGTTCATTGATTACACTTACTTCAAGATCAAGGTCAACTAAAAAGCTTACAACAATACATCTTGATAAGGCGACATTTTCATTACACGCTAAAAAAGACGTTCTTAATTCATTATACATTAGGCTACCTCCAACATTTGTTCTGCTTCTTCTTCCGTCCCCGCAATTAAGCAGATTCTCTTTAAACCTGATAGTTTAACTATTCTTTCAATTATTTCATTCATTGAACAAATTACAACCTTTCCATCCCTTCTTTTTACTTGGGTATACCTTCCAATAATAAACCCAATCCCACTGCTATCCATAAACGATAACTTGGAAAAGTTAATAATGACATGTTTAATCATGTATTTATTAATAATTTCACTAACTTTAATTTTTAAATTTTCTGTTACGGCTTGATCTAATTCTCCACTTAAACGGATAAATAGTCGATTTTTTCTGATTGCCATTTGGATATTTAAACCCATTATTTCACCCCCAAACTATTCTATCAAATTAAGTTTTAATATTCAATGCACCTGACAAATAGTTTAAAGATTTGACTCATAATGTTTTAAATTTTATTTGGTAATTTGACTATAAATAAAAAACAAACTAATAAAATCTATTAGTTTGTCATAATTTATTATTTTTAAAAGATTTGTTTAAGGAGTTCAATTAATAACTCAATAAAATTCTTTTTTACTGGTTTTTCTTCTATTTCAATAGTACTAGTTCCAATTAGTTCATCACCAATATAAACCTCAACGCTACCAACATAAATACTTGATAAATTCTTTAGGCGAGCCTCATCAATTTTAGTGACAATTCTTGGATTGCCTAACTTTTCCCCTTTTTTAGTTACTTTAACAATGTTTTCACTCGTTAAAATATTGTATTTTGAAGGTTCTAGTAAAATATCATTTTGGGCTTTAATGATGGTTCCTTTTTTTAAGATGATGGTCTTTTCAAAATTAGAAAAGCCATAATTTAATAGACTCATCGTATCAACTGAACGATGAGGAACGGTATCAGCATTCATGACTACCGATATTAAACGCATACCATCTTTCTTTTTAGTACAAGTAAGGCAATATCCAGCACTTTCAGTCCATCCTGTTTTTAGGCCATCAACACCATCTTCATATTTAATTAGTTTGTTAGTATTAACTAGCCAAAACGGTTTAGGAGTATCATTTCTTACATAATCTTCATACTTAGAAGTGTAGGGAATAATTTCATCTTCATAATTTATTAAAAGATTTCTTGCGATAAAAGCCATATCATAGGCAGTTGAATAGTGGTTTTCAATAGGAAGTCCGGTAACATTCTTGAAGTTAGTATCCTTTAATCCTAGTTTTTTAACCTCATCATTCATTTGATTAACAAAGAATTCTTCATTTCCACTGATACCTTCACTTAAAACGACCGCCGCATCATTGGCAGAGGCGATGACCATTGACTTGAATAAATCTCTTACCTTCATCTTTTCTGATGGGGCTAAAAAGATCTGTGAGCCTCCCATTTGCGAAGCATGTTCACTGGTTGTAAGCTCATCTTCAAAATTTAGACGTTTTTTAGCTATCGCATCAAGTACTAATTTCATCGTCATAATCTTTGTCATGCTTGCGGGCTCAAGCTTAGCGTGAGCATTATACTCATATAATACTTCACCACTTTCTGCCTCAATCAAGATAGCACTCTTTGCATACTTAACCAAAGAATCATTAGGGGCCGCATAACTTTTTGTTTTACTAAGTCCCATAAATAATATCATTACTAAACATATAATTAAAATTCTTATTCTTTTCATTCTTTCACCTATATAAGTATATGAAAATAATAAAAAAATATGAGTTCTTCTAAAGAATAAATGAGTTCTTCTAAAGAAGAACTCATTGTTATTTTTTAGGGAAAACAAAGCGTACTGCTTGAGGGACAATCTCAATGTCAATTTTATTCATATGGAAAGTTTCTCCATCTAAACAAAGACAAAGAAGGTCATCACTTTCTACAGTTACTTTATGACATTTCTTGTAAGTTACAATTTTTTCAAATCTTTTGTTATTAACATGTTTTCCTGCTTTGTAATATTTAACTAGTTTTGCGAAAGTAAGAACACTAATTTTTTTAACTAAAACCATATCTAAAAGGCCATCAGTGACATCAGCTAGAGGGGCACAGTTGTAACCACCACCATAGAAACCACCGTTAGCAAAAGCCATAAGGAGAGTAGTTTTATCAATTACCTCATTATCATCAACAGTGATTTTAACTTTATCACCAAGTTTTTTAAATAGATTTCTAACAATGGCATGAGTATATGATTGTTTTACAGTTTTGTATTTATATCTAAATCTTACACAATCATAGTTTACTTTCGCATCAAAGCCGATGTTAGCAACATTTAGTGAGTAGCGATCATTTACTTTTAAAACATCAATGTTTTGTTCTTCACCATTTACTAAGGCTTCAATGTTCATAAAGTCATGACCTTTTAAGACTTTTAGAAAGTCATTACATGAACCAACCGGAACAATGGTCATGCGAGAATGAGGGTAACCGACAATTCCGTTTACGGCCTCAAAGCAAGTACCATCCCCACCACAGATATAAAAAGTGATATCTTCAGGGTTTTTACTTTGTTCATTTTCAATGCTTGTTTTCTTGATAAAGAAAGTTGCATCATTTGGTCCTTTAGTAATATAAATAAGATATGTATCAGGTCTTTCATCAAAGATCTTATCAATGCGTTCTTCTAATGTTTCAGATGAATCATGTCTTCCCGCAATCGGATTTATAATAAAGTAGTGTTTCATAGGAAAACCCCCATTTTTTACTTTATTATTTTATCACAAAATGTCATTTTTTTAAAGTAATTAACTTTGTTATAATTACTTGAGTTTGTTAAGTAAATTGTAATATCAAATAAAACTAAAGAAAACTAGACTTTCCCATTGATATGTTGAAAAATAAGTTGCATTTATATTGTGAAAAAATAATCGGGTTCTGCACTACAAATATCTTTTCTTTTTTCCAATTTTCTAATTGCTTTAAGAACATTTTCTTTTCCTGGATTACTAATAGTTAAACACAAAATACGATGAAATTTATTTGCGTCTATAAGCATATTTGTATCTTTATGCTTTTGAATTTTACTCCAATCACCAGTTCGTTCAGCTATGATTTGATTCTTTAAAAGTTCAACCGAATATTTTGTTAGATCTTCAACTTTTATACATTTAATTTCTCTAAAATCTTTACATTTATATTCTTTAAACTGTAGGGAAACTTTATTTTTTAAAACGATTATAACAGTATCATCAACAAAATCATCATCTAAAGTAGCATTACAAATTGTCAATTCTTCTGTATCATCTATGTATGCATCCTTCTTCACTGAAGCAGATATGATGCTAGCTGTTACAAATAAGGATAATATTACTATATATAAATACTTATAAGCTTTTGACATAAATTCTCCTTTTACTCATTAACTTTACATTTTAATTTATTAAATTCTTTGATATCTTTCTTCATAATTTCTATGGTAAATAATCTTTCGATTGGTATAGTTATACCAACACCATCTCCCATTTTATATGTGAGATTTAAAACTAATTCATTATTATTAATAGTAAGTGACTTAAAATTATAAACATAGCCACCGTTAGGATCACAGCCATATATTATTACTAAAGCCTTTTTTTCAAAGTACTTGTCATTGTATTTATAAGAAAATGCCTTATCAGCTATGCTAAATCCTTTTTTGTTTAGGTCTTCTTGCATTTGTTCAACAGATTTATATATTATTACTTCTTCCTCCGCAGTACTAAAATCAAATTCTTCATGAGCAATTACTGATGGTTTTTGTTCTATGACTTTAAATTTAACTTTGTTACTTTGACATGAAATTAAGGATGTCAAGATAATACTCATAATAATTGTTAAAAATACTTTTTTCATTTTTATTCACTTCTCCTTTTTGTTTTAATTATGGGGGTGGCCTATTATTTAAAAAATGACTAAAAACCTGCATGCTTGGTTTAGCAGTATAGCTTACTTTACCCTTACGCTAGCAAAGTAAGTATCCTACTAAAGCATACAAATATTTAATCATTTTTGATTAATTCATATTCAGTTGTATTAATTAATAATTGATTAATGCCTTTCTTCTTTTAATCTTTTATTAATTAGGGGTCCCACGATAAAATTATATCATAATGTGAAAATTATGTCAACAATTGGTATAAATATTTTAATAAAATTGTGTTTATTTTATGATAATGTCTTAATGTTTATTTTTAGAAAATGTCCCAATATTAAATATTATGTTATAATACC
>CAKPAZ010000023.1 GCA_934133195.1 uncultured Bacilli bacterium
GAGCCTGTTCCTGATCCATTATTAGATATAGTCCAAGATGCGAAGCCAACACATATCAAAGATACATACATGAAGAGCATCGCGGCTAAGATTTTAGGCTTTTTAGACATATGTTAGTCTCCTTTCTTGTTTTTTTGTTGTTTTCATCGTTTTTTTGTTTTAGTTTATCTTTTTCCATTGCGCATAAAGATGTAAAACATCTTCTGCTACGACTGAAAAGTCGTTGAATGGGATGTGGATATAAGGATTAAAGTTAGCAGGTAGTTTTTCATAGCGATACCATCCGATAAATTCGTATCCTTCTCTTGTTGGAACCGGAATTTCAGGATTGTCGTATTCGCCATCTCTAAAGTAACTACCTTTGATTACTTCAAAGTAATCTTTGTTATAAGCGTCATCAGCTGGCATGTAAGCAGGAGCATCACTTGAATCGTTTAAATGGAAGTAAACTCTTGCAGTTTCTTTGTGTGGATTTAAGCTTGCTACTTCTTTCCATACGCCAGTTGTATCTTTAAAGTAAATTGTTTCATGAGCAGATTCAAAATAGTAGTCACCCGCAATACCAAATACTTTAGAATTTGGATTGTATTTACCACTATACCATTTTCCACCTGGTCTTAGGTTGAAAACAGGGTCTGAAACTGTTTCATCGTTATATGTGAAGACAAAGACATTAAAGTCACTTGCTTCAAGTCCTTGAAGAGCGTCATCATCAAGACCGCTATATTCTCTTAACCAGTCTTGTTCAGAACCGAAGAAACCATTATTTTTTAAAGCATCTTGGTAAGCGTAGCTACCATTCATGCTCTTGATTGAGGCTACTTCTTTTCCTTTTTCACCACGTAAGGACTCAAGCCATTCTTCAACAGTCATTACTTTTCCTTGGGCATTTTCAACATAGATTTCATATGCTGATTTACCAATTAAAGTTTTTAACCATTCAGTTTCGCTAAGAGGATCATCTGTATTATCACAATAGATTTGATATGCTGATTTACCAACTAAGGAAGCAAGCCATTCTTGCTCAGTTAGTGGTTCAACACCTTCTTCTAGAAGGGATAGATAAACTTCATATGCTGATTTACCATCAACATCTTCAAGATTGAATAGCGTTTGCCATTCATCTTCAGGATCACCTTCGTATTGATATTCTACAAGTTGTTTTTCTTCATTCACTCTCATTTTAACTTCTCTACCATCTTCAGGATAAGGAATCTTGATGGTTGTAGGGTCAATTAAACCATTATCAAATAGGAAAATTAAGTTTGTAAACCCCTCACTTGGATTTGGTACTTCTTGTACATCGCTAATACCGACACCACGTTTTACGGTATAGCTTTTTTCATTTCCATCTTCATCGATAATAGTAATAATAACACTACCGTCTTCGCCTTGTTTAATGTCAATACCATTATCTTCGCCTCCAAAGAAGCTTGAACATCCGGTAAGAACAAAAAGGGAAAGAACGATTAAAAGTAATGACTTAAAGATTTTTTTCATAATTTAGTCTCCTTTAGCATTGTCAATTAAGTCTGAAACTTTAGGAGTTTCATTAAATAGATAACCTGAATTATCCATGCAAATAAATTTGAATGGTTCAAATCCGGTTACAACAGTAACTGATTTTAACATCATATTCTTTAACATTTGAACTGTACTTGATCCAGCAGGTAAATTTAGGTAATTTTCAAGTAAATCAATTGGAAGCACACTTCCAAAAGTTTCACTTTTTTCTACTGTATCAAAGGTTACACTTGATAAGTTTAATCCACCACCATAGAAGGCAACTGGAACATTGATATATTCAGTATTATCTACTGTATATAGATTGTTAGCAGATCTTGCCGCATTAAATAGATATTCTTTAATTGGGAAGATCTTATCAATGTTAATTTCACCAGAGTAATCAACTTTACCACCAAGTTGTTTTGCGAAAGTTGAGATGTTCTCTTTAATTAGACCATTAATATCAAGGGTATCTTTAGTCTTATAATCATAGAACTTCGTTTTTCCAGTAAGTTCTACTTTTACCGGGTAGGAAACACCTGATAAATTAGTAGGTTGGAAATCGGAAAGTTTAGTACCATCGGAAGTTTCTAAGTATCCAAGGATCTCAGAGATTGCTGATGGGATATAAGAGTAAAGGAATGGTCCATTAAACATTGATTCAATACCGATTGAAGCAATATTACTCTTATAAAGGTAAGTATTGTTAATCTTTAAACTTCCTTTATAGATATTTTCAATCATTTCTTTTTGATTAAATGAACGTTGAAGTGAAAGAATTGATTCACGCATTCTAGTCTTTGACTCAAAGTCAGCTGTTAAATAGCTATTTAAGATTGTATCAGCAGGACCAGTTTTCTTGAAGTATTCTTTAATTGAAGAATTAACTGTACTTCCATCAATTGCCACAAATTCTTTAATTTCATCTTCATTAAACTTAATGTATTCATTAGAACCAACAGATACTAAGAAATTATAAGCTGTTGATAAATAACAGTTATCAATTACGGTATCCATTGATGAAAAACTTCTAACAACTGTTTTACCATTAGAAATCTTTGAATTCTTAATGGTAATATTGTTACCATGAGTTTCAAGGGTTGTACCGACAGTTTCTAGATTTGACATGAAGAAACCAACATCACAACTCTTTAAGTTGATGTCATTGATTGTGATATTATCACCATCAACATACATTCCAATATTATCTTGACCATAAGCCTCAACTAAGGCTAAACCATTGTGATCACCAAGGGTATAGAATGGAAGCGGACCACGGAAAATATCACGTGGAGAAAGTGTCGCAATAATGTAATCTTCACCATCAATGGTTTCGGTGATTTTTCCAGTTGGGAAAGTTAAGTTATGAAGATTTAAGGTATAACCATTACCATAGAAATCTTTTTGAACTCTGATCCCCGCAATCACTTGATCACTAATTGTATTCTTACTTCCTTTTGATTTAACATATTCATTCCATTGGTCAATATAGTTTTTATTGTAAGTTGTCGTAAAACGATAAACTTCATCAGAAAAATAGTAAGTTTCTTTTTTGACATTATAAGAACCAAAAATATCAACATTATTTTTCTTTCTAACGGGGTTACCATCATTATCTAAAAGAATGTTTGTACCATTAAATTCATAAGCATTCTCTAAAGATTCTAAGGATTTTCTTAAAACAACGATTTCACCATCATCAGAATAATTTGTACAATAAAGTAAATCTTGATAATTAAAGACATTAACGCCTTCTTTTACAATCTTTAAATTGTAAGTATAAGGGTCAGTTAATCCAACTTTCGTAAGTCCTAAGGTAAATGAAGCATCACCAGCTTCTTTTACGGTTACTTCTTTTGAATCAAGATTAAAGTCAATGTTATCAGTTGTATTTACAACATAAATCATTGAGCTAAAACTTTCAGGGAAAACTTTAACCTCAAAAGCGATTTTAGCTTTTGTTTTAACATAGTTTGTAATGTCATACTCACCATAATAAACATTCTTATCAATGTTTGATTGGGAAGCACTAATTACTGGAGTTACAGCGAATGCCGCATTATCCATATCCCAGATGATTACTTTCATTGATTTAATGATGGCAGCTCCATCTGAGCAGGAAACGATAACTTCATTAATACCGGTAATCTTAAGGGTCTTAAGATACCATTTATTAGCATTTTCATCAAAGTAAACTTTTACATATTCGGTAGTATCTTCTTTATTTTCATTTTCTACTTGCCATGTAAGAAGATTAGAGAAGTCATCAGTTGTTTTCTTTTTCATTACCGGACGCGCCGTTAATTCATAAGGATTATTTGATAACTCAAAGTCTTCTACTTCTTTATAATTCCATTCAATATCGACTAATTCATTTTCTAAAGCAATTCTTTTGATGGTTTCACCACCAATCGCAAGAAGTGCAATCACAAAGGGAATTAGTAATAAAATTATTAAGTTCTTCTTTTTCATTTTAGTTCTCCACATCTAAGTCCATAAATAAAGAACGCATATTTTTCTTTAAGTATATGACATGATAAATTCCAAGTCCAATGATTAAAACAATCCCAAGGATAAAGGTTACAACAAGTGGTAACTTAAGATATGCAAGAAGGATTGATAAACCAAAGTAGGCAATCGGTAAAACATAAGAATATAAACTAGACATAAATGTTGATCTAGGTTTATGATGTCTTATCGATAATTCTTCTTTTAGGGAAATTACCGTAAAGATAAATAGTAAAAGTAAAGCAAGTAAGAATGCGAAAATGAAAGGTACAAAGGTTAATGTTTTCGTAAACAATAAAACAAGTACCGTTAATAGTAATGAAAGAACGGACATTGAGAACGGAATCATTACTTTAATCATTAGTTGTAATACCGGATCAACTGGTATTACTTTCATTACCTTAATGGTTTTCTTTTCCATGCCAATGTATTCATTAGCACCTTGAGAAATAATTAAAGTAAATAATAAAACAATTAAGACATCAAGAAGAGTAGTAAAGTTAGGAATCATTAATGATATCCCCGCAAACATTTCTCCTCTAAATAGTTGATTTAATACTTTTATAACTAGATATACTAAAAATGGTTGAACGATTAAGAGCCCTACAAAGGAAACGGTATAATCAGCATTTTTAGTAAGAAGGCTAAATTCTTTTTTAAATAAGGCTTTTTTAACACTCATTACTTTATAATCGTGTTCTCTTGGTTTTTGTTTAATTGATATCGCAAAGTTACGAACATAGTTGAAAGCAAAAATACATACACTTAAACCTGCTACAAATACGCCAATACTAATAGCTAGATATGGAAGTATTCTTGATGGCATCTTTAAAAAGTAAGCATCAATAATAAAGCGATTAGGAATGGTAAACTTTCTAATTTTAAGTAAAGTATTAATTACTTCATCACTTTTTAAGAATTGAATATTTCCGCCTGTTAGGATGTTCATAAAGACATCTAACACCTTCGCATAGATGATGCAGCCAACCACTAAGATGGTTAGGATAATCACAAAACGAAGGATGAAATGTTTCTTTAAATATTTACCAAATAACCAAATTGGGTAAACAAGTAAAAGGGAAATTCCAACTTCAAAAAGGAAAGTTAAAACGGGATAAAAAATACCTAAATAGAAGAATATTCCACTTACATGAAAGTGTGTACTATAAGATATTAATAACGGATATACAAACACAATTGTTGATACATAGTGGGTAATAAACAAGAATAATAACTTGGAAAGAATTATTTTTGCGTTACTTACAGGACGTACCACTAATTGTTCAATGTCTTTTTCATTGAAGAATAAACGGTTTGCACGCATAATCCCAGATACTATCGTAATCATTGAGATAACAAATAAGAATAAATTAATGTAAGCAATCGGAGCTTGCTTGGTTGTCGCAATACTATTTAAGATAATATTGAAAACAACTACTTCAATTACTACCAGTAAGATGGTAAAACTTACTGATAAAATGGCAGATATTACTCTTTTAGATGGACTTTTTTCTTTTCCTAGTAAGACTTTAAAGTCTTTCGATAAAAGATTAATCATTTTCCACCTAAGTTATAAGTATCCATGAAGATTCTTGAAAGTTGTAAACGAAGATTACGATTACGATTTAAATCGTAAAGTCCGGCTACCTCACCATGATTTACGATGGCAACTCTATCACATAGATTTGCGACTAAATCAATGTTGTGGCTAGTAACAAAAACTGTATTGCCGTGATTTGCGTATTCACGCATCATCTTCTTTAGTTCTTCTACTGCCATAATGTCAAGTCCAACCGTTGGTTCATCGAGGATCCAAATCTTTGGATTATGCATTAAGCTAGCAACTAAACATAGTTTTTGTTTCATACCATGAGAATAATCAGATACTTGATTTGATAGTTCATCCATATTAAGTTGAAGACGTTCACACAAATACTTCGTATTTCGTTTGAAGTCACCTTCACTTACATCATAAACACTTGCTACAAACTCTAGGTAGTCATAACCTGTCATTTCATCATAGCATGTTGGTTCACTTGCGACATAACCAAACATACGTTTAGCCGCAATCGGATCTTTGGAAATATCAAATCCTTCTAAGGTAATAACCCCACTTTGAAATTTCTTTGCACCAATCATACAATCAATGGTTGTAGATTTACCGATACCATTTTTACCAATAAAGCCAAATAATTCACCTTCATAAACATCAAGATTTAAACCAAGGAGGACTTCTTTAGTTCCATAAGCCTTGTGTAAGTCTTGGATGGATATCGAAGGAACTTTTTCTTCAACTACAGTATTTTCATTAACATTTTGATTTTGTTCCATACTACCTCCTTGTAAGTTTAATTAACCAAATTTTATCATTACCTTTGAATGAATAAATTGATTTACAGTCTGAACAATAATAAACATCGCTAACACTTCGTACATTACGATTCTTACATACTGGACAGAAATGTTCATAGAAGCTTGTATTAGCATCTACTACCTTTAATTTAAGGTCAATCCAGTAGTTAATGATTTCTTCTTCTTTTAAGATATTCTTAAAATAAGGAGTTAAGTTTTCATATAAATTCCATAATGTTATGGTATTAATAGTTGTAACATTTTCAATATTCTTTTCATTTAGAAGTTTTCTTCCGGTATCAAGTAATAAAACATGAGTACCATTTGCATTTGGATTATTCTTAAGGGTAATCTTTAATGTTAGGTAGTTTTTATTTTCATCTTTACTTAATTCATACCAGTAATCATCATCATAGAAATATAAATAATTAAAGTTTTTAGTTTTTCGGATATTAAACTTTAAATTCCTTTGTTTGAAGACCTTGAGAATCAAGTAATAATAGTAACTCTTAAAGTCTTCAAGCAAACTTTCATCATCATTATACTTAATAAATTTTCGATAAAATTTAAAGCATTTATTGTAAAGTAAATCTTTAACTAAAATGTTAGTTGGTTGAACATTCTTAAAGTGTAAGTTAGCTGTTGAAACTTCTTTATAGAAGTAAGTATTTTTAATGTAACGTATTTTACGATTTAAACGATCTAACTTCTTTAAAGCTTCTTCTGCATTCTTGGTATCCACTAGTGAATAATCATTATTTAAATCAATTGATGGTACTAAATTTAGGTAGAAATTATAATACTTGATTAGTTCTTCATCAATTAGATTTACAAGCATACCGATAAATAGATTTTCATAAATCTTGATATCATCAGTATATTGGTAGTGGTGAACATACTCAGGAACCATTTCTAATGATTTTTCTTTCCAAAGGCTTGAATCTTTCAATACTTTTTGGAAAGATTCATTAGAAAGGTGTCCTGCTAGTTCAGCTCTTAAAATGATATCTTCACCTTTATTGCTTAAATGTGGTTTAGCAATAATGGAAGCAATAACACTTAGAATTAATGAAACTTCATCGAAGAATTCATTATCTTTTTCAAAAGAAAGATTTTGTAAAGATGGGATTTCTAAAGTATCTAAGTTGTGATAGAAATCACTAATCTTTTCAAACTTTTTTTGATAGGTATTTAATTGTAAAATAGCATTTTGTAAGTTTTGTTCTTCGATGATCTTCATAAATTATAACCTTCTCATTAACATTTGAATTGTTTTTTCACTACGTTTTAGAACGTTTGTTCCATATGTTTTATTGATTAAGTCAAGTAAGCCTTTTAAAGCATCTTTAACGTAATCTTCAAAACGTCCTTCGATTTTACTGATTACTTTACGTGAAAGTAAGAAGTCAAGTGCATCCTCTTTGGTTCCACCGCATGCAACAAACACAGGCACAAGAGTTGTGATTTGGTTTAAGATACGGTTACCAAATGTAATATCAAATTCATCATAAATATATTTAGTTATTGCATTGAATTTTGCGAAGTCACCATCAGACATATGATTGTTCATATTTTCTGAGGCTTCTTTATATAAACTCATAAGTTTTGAATGACTTAAGTGAATAGAAGATACTTCTTCTGGAACACTAAATGGAATGTTTTTGTCATCAAAATCAATAGTGATGGCACGGTCATATACTTTATCAGTAATAGTAAATGTTGAGTCATCCTTATTGGCAGTTCCGATAAAATATGAATTTTCAGGAATTTGAATATTACCACCTTCAAGTTTAACCGGAGGGATAAACTCATAAGGTAATTGCATTAGTTTTAATTTCCATTCACTCTTAGGGAATTCAAGAACAGATAGGAAATCAGCAAAATAATATTCAACACGTGAAATGTTCATTTCATCAAGAACAAATAAGTTAATCATATCAGGATTGTAGTTTGCATTGTATAATGCAATTAAGAATTCTGTTTCTGAATATGTTTTTGCAAAGTCATTGAAATAACCAATTAAGTTTGTTTTATCACGCCATGTAGCTTGAACAGGCACAAATAAAACGTTTGCGTTTATGAATTTAGCAAAATAACGTGGAAGTGATGATTTACCTGTACCAGACAAACCTTCAAGAATCATAAAGTGACTTGTTGCAAGTCCACTTATGAAGAAACGAATTACGTCTAGTTCATAATACAACTTCTCTTCTTTTGCTAACCAGTTACGGAAACGAACACAAAGTTCATCTAACTTGATATCATCTGTTTCCGCTTTTTCAATACTAAATCCTTCATACTTAACATCGATTGCTGCAAGTCCAGGGAATACCTTTTCACTTACATCTAGTTGTTCTGCTTTACGAATATTTCCTTCTTCACCAGCACCTACGCCACCACCAATTCCTGATACAGCGCCTCCAGCAACACCGTTTAAATTACCGTTTACGGAAGCATCAGTTGTATCAAAGCTTGATGTAACATCTTGGTCATCTGTATCTTCATCATCGAAGTCAGGAAGTTCATTAATCTCTCCTGTTCTAAATGGTTTGTCGATTAAAATGTAGTTAACAACAAACATTAAGATACCACCAAGGAAGGCAACGATAGTAACATAAAGAATAAGGGTAATGGCAAGACATTGACCAACATATTCAAGTACATACTTAATGTTTTGAGCGTTATTAATTCCTTGAATTAAAACACCAACACCAAGTGATAAAGCACAACAAGCAAAGAATGATAGGATGTATGATACAAACATACGTCCACTTAAAGGATTTTTTTGATTAATAATTGCATATCTTCTTTCATAAAGAATTGAAGCAACAAAGACAGTAATGTAGATAGCTACTAGGACTAAACATAAATAGCCAGTAACACCACATTCAATGGAGCGGAAATTAAGAAGTCCAGCAAGACCATTGATAGGATTTTTTCCTTTAACAAAACTATGTGTTCCTTCAATACATACTCCTACAAATAAAAGTAGGAAAGAAAATAAGAATGAAAGTGATAGAATTATTAAATTCTTTCTTGTAAAATAGGGTTTTTTCATACTTTAATCTCCCTGTTCATCATTTTTGTTTTCATTTGATTCATCATGAGAAGGAATATCAGGAGTGTTATCATTTTCTTGAGCATCACCCATTTCAAGATCACTAACATCTTCTTTTACTTCTTCTTCAATCTTTGACTTATACAAGAATCCTGTTTCGTCAAAGACATAGGCATAGCCTTCAAAATTAATAGTAGATTTAAAGTTACTACTAAACTTTTTCGCGTTTTCTTCTAAAGAGTAATCTATTACTTCCTCTATTTGTTTTGCACGAGCAGTCTGTACCTTATTGATTTTTTCTGATAATCTATCGATCATAATCATACAATATACAATCGAAACAACCGTAATTATACCTGCATATGATTGTAAAAATACAATAAAGACGCCGATATTGGTTATTCTTGTATTCTTGTATTGTCCGATTACATCATCATACGTGGAGTGGTACTCATCATCTGCTTTGTTAGCATCACCCCTAGTTACAAACTTAACCTCGCCATCTTCTAATACTCTTTTCCTAATACGGTGAATTACATTAATGCCTTTATCATTACGGAAGGCAATAATATCATTAACCTTAAGGCGAGAAGGATCAACCTTCTCTAAAATGATAATATCATAAGTGTTGAATTGATCATTCAAATTCTCATTAACCAAATAATCATTGACTTCATTCTTCTCACTCATTGATCCTGACATTACAACCATCATGGTTTTATTGCCAATCATCATCTTATTACCTGTAAACTTATTAATCAAAGAGAAAATAAATAAAGGTATAATTATGAATAAAGTAAGATAGAAGAAAACCCCTTTGATTGTTTTCATAATGGATTTTCTTCTTCTTACACTTTCTTTACGTTCATAGATTACTTCGGAAATAATCTCAACATCTCTTTTTCCCATCTTAATCTCAGTAATTGAGGAAGTCGCATACGACTTGTAAAGGATGGTAAAGATGGCTGAGAAACTAAATGTACCAACAATGGTAACAATTAGGGAAATAATCTCTAAAGAATCCATAGGCTAAAATAATTATTAATTAGTTAGCTACAGCTTCTAGTATAACTCTGAATGATAAATCATCTGCACTAGGATTATCATTATCAAGGCCATACATTGTTTTTCTGAATGTAGTCATTGTCTCTTTCATAGTTGCATCAGTAATGTATGTTTCTTGAGTTTTATCAGAATATTTAGTTAGGTCAAAATATATTCCAGGATTTTCTCCATCAAATTTACTACCCCATTTAAATTCAATTGTGTATTCTAATTTTTTAACTTTTCCGTAAGTAGTTTCGTTTTTATACTTAGCGTCATCAGAATCGCTTAGAGCTTTAAGATCTTTTTCTTCAAAACTTACAGTTTGAGTAGCAGAATCTGGTAAAACAATGAAACCATCAGTAGCTGCTTTTGAAACACCAGGTGCATCTTTTAAATCTAAAGTAACTGTTAAATTACGTAAATATTCAGTATGTGTGATATAAGCAGTTACTACAGTAGTCATAATGCATTCTGTTTGACCATCGCCACGTAAACGACCAGTTGTATCTGATTTTAATGGTTCAAATGCAAAAGTTTTTTCAGATAGATTAATATCTAAAACTTCAATACTTTTTTCTGTAATTACACCAACTTTAATGTTTCCAGTTTCTTCTTTTGATGCATTAGTTGAAATAATCCATGCAGCAAAACCTGTAGAAATTAAAGCGATAGACATAAATACCATAATACCAAAAATTATAGCTTTTCTTTTAAATGAATTTCTAGTCATAGTCTAAATCTCCTTATTATGCAGCTTTTTGTACAAATGAAACTTTATATGAAATACCTTTTAACTTATTATATAATTCATTTAAAGTTGTTTTTGCATCATTTGCATCAGCAACACTTGTCCATTTTTCAGTTGGATGAAGTCCTCCAAATTTTGCAAGACCCCAATCAAATTTAATAGTTAATTTTGTAGTATATTCTCCATTGCTTGCAGATAATAAATTATCATATGTTATTTCAAAACCATCAATATCTGAATCATGGTTTGTACCTTGAATGTATCCTTCTGAAATAGCATCTTTATATGTTTGAACATCTGCGTCTTCACCAGCAACAGCTTCAAAATGTGCTACAATTTTCTTATCTTTTAGTACTTCTTTATCAGAGAATTTTACAGTAACTTGTAAGTAAACTTCAAGATTTTGTTCACCTAGTGAGTTATTATATAGCCAATCCTTAGTAGCATCAGCACCTGATTTATTTCCAAATATTATCTTTGGATTAGTAGTTTCTATACCTTGTTCATCAACCCATTTAGTTGTAATACTAATATTTAAATCAGTAACTTCATCAACTTGAATACTTCCTGCAACTGGATCTGCTTCTAAAGGTCTTGTAATTACCCAAGATGCAAAGCCGACACTAATTATAGCTAATAATGCGAAAACACTAATAGCTAATGTTAAAGTTTTTCTTTTCATAATTTTCAATTTCCTTTCTTATATTTTCTAATATAATTTTATTCATAGAATATTCCCATCATTCTATTTTTTTTGTTTGTCACGTTTTTTAAGATTGCTAGAAAGTTAGTTTCTTTCTGGCATGTAATGTTAACTTTCTAGTGATCTTGAGAAACGCGACTAACTCATCACGTTCAAGTCCTAAAGTACGGTAAATTGCGGAGTAGATAGGGTGATTTTGGGAATCACAATCCATGCATACTATTCGGCAGTTAAACATTTACTTTGATATTATACCTTATATAATAGACAGTTTTTGTCTTAAAACGCTACTAACTATAGTAGTTTATGTAGAATTTGGTAAAAAAGTGGAAAATGTTGGTAAAAGATGTCAATGAATAGCAATACAATGTTTTTTGGGTAAATTGCGTAAAAAAACGTGTGTAAAAAGGATTCACACACGTTTAGATTTTAGTCAATTATCCTTATTGGTACCGGAGTAAAGTTATAAGTATACTCTATCTTATACACATCAGGAATGATTTCTGCTTCTACTTCTACTACCATACAGTCAACCACAACAAATACTGAAGAATGAGCAGGAACAGAGATTGTAACTTTTTCTAAGTCACTAGGACTTACAAACTTGTTAGTTGAAGATGAAATATCAGATGTAACAATACGATAAGTAACTGTACCACTAAAGTTAATCTTAGGGGTTACAGTTAATTCATATTCATACTCTTCGACATCACTTGAATTTTCAATTTCAAGATAATAACGATACATCTTATTAGGAGTTGGTTGAATTTGATTTTGAACTTTAGAGTCATATGAAGTTTTTGTAATTGTGAGAATATTATTAACATCACATTTATCCGCATCACCATATACCGCATATAGTTTCAAGTTTTCCATAACTTTATCTTTAAAGTTATAAGCCTTGTCATTATATGACCAATATAAGAAATTCTTACCAAGTAGATCTTTTGCTTCAATTTCCTTGGCTTGTTCTCCTTCATCAACATAAGCTTTTAAGAAAAGCTCATCATTAATAAAGAATGATACAGAATGCATTTTAATAGGAGTAATGCTATCGGTAGGTTTCTTACAGCCTGTAATAGTGCATAGTAGTAGTACTATTAAACCTAAGAAAAATATCTTATTAATTCTTTTAGACACTAAATCATCTCCCAAATTTCAACTTTTTTCACCTTATTATATCATTTTTTTTACACTTTGTCTATTTAAAAGATTTTAATTACAATGAAATGATAAAAATTACCAGGTAAAATGCACAAAAATTAGCACAATCATCTAGTAAAAGCAAAAGAAGTGTTTCTTACGAAACACCTCTTTTGAAACACCCACGGTCTATTCATAAAGAATAGATAGCCTTGTATACACCATTAGTATATCACATTTTTTAACAAATGTCTATAGTAATGTTATTTATTAATTTAATTTTTATATAAAGGATATAGAATTTATACAATCATCTAGTAAAAGCAAAAGAAGTGTTTCTTACGAAACACCTCTTTTGAAACACCCACGGTCTGCTCATAAAGAACAGATAACTTGTATACACTAATAGTATAACATAAATTTTGCTTAATGTCAACAATAGTGTTTACACAAATAGTATATGCATTTTAGTCATTAAAATACCTATTAATTGCACTTTTAATCTCCTCTATTTTTTGTTCTTCTAAACGATATGTTTTATTTGTATTATTATCATACATTGGTTTTAATATTCTTTTAATACTAATTCTTTTACCATCATTAATTTTAACTATATTTTTTTGTCCATTTATATAAATTTCTACATGGTAAAAATATTTTTGCTTTGGTATCTTTGATGAAATAGGAAAGACAAAATAAGAGTTTTCATTATTATCATTCATATTTTCGCTTTTTTTCCACACTAATACTGGTCTTAACTTTTCAATTTCACTTCCTATATTGCATCCCAAATAAGCCCAGTATACATTATTTTTTAGAATATATTTTAATTTATTTTTTGGTAAAAATTTTAACTCTTCTTTTTTGCACGTCCATATCATAAATCTTAATATTTTTTCTGAAAAGTAAATATCTATTATTTGGTTCTTCGTATAATCATAGTTATCATCAATTAATTTAAAAATATTATTCTTATATTCATTCAACAAATTTAAACATATACCTTTTAATAATTCACAAAATTCTAATTGTGTTATTGAAACAATCATACCATTAATATATAATGGTGAAATTATACTATTATGATTTATGTATAGAACTCTATCAATGTACATTACCATGCCTGTTAAATTAGAAATTTGTATATATTTTCTTATAGGATCAATAGTTGCCACTTCTGCTACAATTATTTTATCTGAATTATCACTATCACCCAAGTATATACAATACTTATCAGCTCCATCATTATATTTGTATATATTTCTTATAAGCAATTTCATATTATTTTACCTCCAAAATTCTTATTTCAAAAAAGTCTTTAAAAATTTATTTATTTAAGTTTTAACTGTTAAAGAGTAGTATATTAAAATCTTTATTATACAAATTATATGTACATAATAAAAATCACTAAATAACTTACTACTAAATATGGACCAAATGGAATTAAACATTTATGTTTGGTGATTAGTTGTTTTATGATTGTTATTATTAATGCTGATACTGAAGCAAGGAAAATTACATAAAAAGTATAGTATGTAAATATTAAAGATAATGATACAAATAGTTTCATATCACCTAGTCCAATATATTCTTTCTTTGTTTTATTTTGAATAATTAATACTAAAAAATATAGTAATGAAAAAAATATTAAATAGTAAATACTAGGAATTAATTGTTTATAAAAAATAGTGAAAATTAATGATAAAATTAGGAGTAATAAATTATATTCATCAAATATTATTAATTCTTTTTTATCTATGTAGAAGATATAAATGAATGGTATTAGATAAAAATAAAAGATGATATTTAGTTGTTTGTTTATTGAATAAGCAAGTGTTAAACATAGTATTGATATTATTATTAGAAAGTATTTTTTGTTTCCTATTCTTCTTTCATATATTTTATTGACAAATAATAAATAAAGAATAAGGATAATTAAAAATAAAAAACTCATGTTTCCTCCTTTTGAACCGGGATAAGAAACATGAGTATAAGTGGTTCTATAAATATGATTTAATTACTTCATCTATTTTTTCAATTCCATATTTAGTTTCCGATGATACTGGGTAACACTCATCATCTTCACTTAAATTTAGAACTTTCTTCACATTTTTGATTTGTGAGATTATTTGATTTTTACTAAGTTTGTCAGCCTTAGTCGCAATCACAACTACCTTTTTTTCAAAATGTTTTAAGTAGTTATACATTAAGACATCATCAGATGTAGGGTCATGTCTAATATCAACAATCAAGAAACATACTTTTAAGTGTTTATACACTTCTAAGAATTGTTCAATCATGCCTCCATACTTAAGTCTGTCATCTACTCTTCTTTGAGCATAACCATAGCCAGGAACATCAACAAACAGGATTTTATCATCAATGTTATAAAAATTTAAAGCAACAGTTTTACCTGGTTTACTTGATGTGTAAGCTAGGTTTTTTCTTGAGGTTAAAGCGTTAATAAAACTGCTTTTACCAACATTTGATCTTCCTAAAAAGACAAAGGCTGGATAATCTAAGTTGGGATAATGTTCAGCCGCAACACAGCTTTTTATGTATTCTGCTTTAGATGGATTCATATTAACACTCCTTTCAAGTAATGATATTATACCATTTTTTTGTAATTTAGTAAACTAAAATGTAAAAAATAAGAGTATTATCTGATTATCTTATGATATATTCAAAAAAGTTATCTTTTGAATTTTACAATTTAATTATATTTTCTCTATATGGTATAATTACTCATATGGAGGTACTTCACATGAGAAAGGTAAATTTAACAATGAAAGAACAAACTAAATATGAAATCGTAAAAAGAT
>CAKPAZ010000024.1 GCA_934133195.1 uncultured Bacilli bacterium
AATATTATCGTCCTAATCAACAAAATAATTATGCTTATAATTATGAATAATTTTGTAAAATTGCAAAGTTATTGACAATTTTTTCATTTTTGGCAAATAGAATTTTTAAATAAATTTAAAAATGGGAATGCACATGCATTCCCTTGTATTCTTGTTATCTAACAATCTTTAAAATGATATCATGAGGTTTTACTTCTTCGTTTGTTAAAACGTAAGCATCAAAGATCATTTGCATAGCTTCATCTGTATTTAAACCATTAGTATAAATACTTGCGATAACATCACCTTTGGTAACTTTGTCACCAACTTTTTTGTGAAGAACAATACCAACACTTGGGTCAATGATGTCTTCTTTAGTTGAGCGTCCAGCTCCAAGAAGCATTGCGGCCTCACCGATTTTTAGAGCATCGATTTCTTCAACATAAGCATCCAAGTCATCTAGGTATTCTAAATTTATGATTTGTTCAGCTTGTTTGAATAGTGTATAATCATCAATGACATCAGGGTTTCCACCTTGATATTTAATCATTAGACGTAATTTTTCAAGACCTCTTCCATCATGAATAGCATCTAATACAAGTTTTCTTGCTTCTTCTGGGTCTTTTGCGATTTTAGCAATTAAAAGAATTTCTGCTGTTAAGGCTACACAAAGTTCGGTAAAGTCCTTTGGTCCTTTTCCTTTTAATGTTTCAATGGCTTCAATTACTTCAAGACTATTACCAACAGCACATCCAAGTGGTTGTGACATGTCAGTTAGGGTTGCAACTGTATCACGATGAGCTAAAGATCCGATTTCAACCATTGCTTTTGCGAGAACAGTCGCATCATCTAAGTTTTTCATGAAAGCACCTTTACCAACCTTGACATCTAATACAATGTGGTCAGCTCCACTTGCTAACTTCTTAGACATGATTGAAGATGCAATTAGAGGTACAGATTCAATGGTTCCTGTAACATCACGTAATGCATAAAGTTTTTTATCGGCAGGGGTAATGTTTGCACTTTGACCGATTATCGCAAGACCGATTTCATTTACTTGTTTAAAGAAATCATCTGCAGAGATTTCAATTCTAAATCCAGGGATTGATTCAAGTTTATCAAGAGTTCCTCCAGTATGACCTAATCCTCTTCCTGACATTTTAGCCATTTTTACACCAAATGATGCTGCAAGTGGGGCAACTACTAAGCTTGTTTTATCTCCTACGCCACCAGTTGAATGTTTGTCTACTTTAACTCCATTGATACGGGATAAATCAATTTCTTCACCACTATGAAGCATAGCGTTTGTTAATTGATAGCTTTCTTCTTTGTCCATTCCTTTAAAGTAAACAGCCATAAGGAAAGCACTTACTTGATAGTCAGGAATAATTCCTTTTACATAACCATCAATAATAAATTCAATTTCTTCTTTAGATAGTTTAAAACCATCTCTTTTTTTAGTAATAATATCAACAACTCTCATTGCTTGTTCTCCTTATTATATAATATAAAATGATTATACCATAACTAGGTTCTTTTTGCAAACCTTTTATTTGTTTTTATCAATTCTTATTTTACCCATCTATTTCATTTTTATGATAAAATATACTTGAGGTAGATTTTATGAGACTTTATCAATATTTAAAACATAATACTTTCTATACTAAATCAGAGATTGATAATCTTTATAAAGAAAATAAAATTTTGATTAATAATGAGGTTTATCCCCTAACTTGGGTGGTAAATATGGAAGATATTGTTACAGTTAATAATATTATTATTGAAGCAGTACCTCATGTATACTATCTATACAATAAACCACGTGGAGTAAGATGTGATATTACAAACGAAGCTAAAAGTTACATTAACCATCTTAACATTCCCTACAAGGTTGTTCCAGCTGGTAGATTAGATGTTGACTCTATGGGGTTAGTACTTCTTACCAATGATGGTACATTAATTAAGAAGTGTAAAGATAGTTTTGAAAAAGTCTATCTGGTAAAACTTAAAAGCCCTGTTACTTCTTCTTTTATAAAAGAATTATCAAAACCAATCATGATTAAAGGAAAACTAACTAATGAAATAAAAGTTGAAGTAATTGATGATTTTATGCTTAAATTAACCCTTACTGATGGAAAGTACCATCAAATTAGGCGAACAGTAATTCAAGCAGGTAATCGTGTTGATGAATTAAAAAGAATTACAATTGGGCCTTTTAATCTTGATGATTTGGAAGAAGGAAAAATTAAAGAAATAAGCTTTACCCATTAGGTAAAGCTTTTTTAGTCATCCCATTTATTCTTATTAATGTATTTTTTAGATGGTTTTAAGTAGCGGTATGTTGTTCTTGCTTTATTGATGTCTGCTTCGACTAAATCATGAGCAAGACTAGCAAGTTCTTGGGTGTTCATTTCTTGATATCTTGATGGATCAATTACCTCAACAATGTTTACATAGATTAAAGTTTTAATAAAAGGAACTGTCATCTTCTTTTGGTAGGCACCATCGATCGCCACAAGAACGGTTGGAACCATTGCTTTTTCCGATATTTTGAATGATCCAGCTTTATATTTATGCATGTAAAGACCTTTTGATCTTGTACCTTCAGGAAACACAAGAAAGTTTAATCCTTTTTTTACTTCACTAATAATTTTTAAGATTACTTTTAAGGCTTCTTTATCATCCTCACGGTCAATGGGAATTCCACCTAAGGCTTTAGCCATTCCTGATGCGAGAGGGTAGGTATCAATAATTTTTTTGTACATTGTCGCATGAGGGTAATCTTTAAAGACTAAATAGAGGATAAACATATCAAGATAGCTTTGATGATTTGAGTAAATAACAAAGTTTGTATCTTTTGGTAGTTTTTCAAGGCCATGGGCTTTAATTCTAACCCCAAGCCAGAAACAGCTAAATCTAGCAACATCAGTCATAAAGAACCATCTAAACTTACCCTTAGGATTGTAGGTTTTAGAAAGTCTATGACCAAGAGTTACTAGTAAGAACATAATGATCAAACAAAAGATACCAACAGTTAAAAGGAAGGTTCCTAAAGCAATAAGAATACAAAAATACCAAGCAAAGTTATTTGATATCGTTAAATATAAGCTAAGGGCGGTTCCACCAAAGACAATAATTAAAGATAAAGGAAATATCATTTCTTAATCCTTTCATAGACTTCAAATACTAAGTCTTTTTCTTTACTTTTTCCAAGTAACTTAAATTCATCATAGTTGATTTCCGGGAAGAAAACATCACCTTCATGAGTTCCCGGAATTCTTGTAATATACAATCGATCAACTAATGGTAACATTTCTTGATAAACCATTCTTCCACCAATACAATATAGTTCTTGATCCTTGTAAGCTTCGATTAATTCATCAAGGTTAGTCACGATAACACCAGTTGAAGGGATTTCTTCTTTATTTGTTAAAACATAGTTAGCACGATTAGGTAGGGGTTTACCATTACGATTGATGATTGACATGTAAGTGTTATACCCCATTAAAACAGCCTTAAAGTTGGTTACTTTTTTAAAGTATTTTAAATCATCAGGATAGTACCAAGGTAAGTCATTACCATTTCCGATGAGGTTTTTTTCATCCATTGCGACAATTAAAGCAAACATCAGACAGCCACCTTACCTTTAATTGGGGGATATGGATTATATCCTTCAAGTTCAAAGTCTTCATATACAAAGTCTTCAATGTTAGTTGTATCACGATTAATCTTCATTTGAGGTAGAGCTCTTGGAGTACGAGATAGTTGTTCTTTAATTTGGTCAATATGATTAGTGTAAATATGAGCATCACCAATCGTATGAACAAAATCACCAAGGCCAAGACCACAAACTTTTGCGACCATCATAGTTAGAAGGGAGTATGAAGCAATATTAAATGGTACTCCTAAGAATAAATCAGCCGAACGTTGATATAGTTGACATGATAGTTTACCATCATTAACATAGAATTGGAATAAACTATGACATGGAGGTAGGGCCATCTCATCTACTTGTAGAGGATTCCAAGCACAAACAATTAGACGTCTTGAGTTAGGGTTAGTTTTTATTTCATTGATTACTTTCATTAATTGGTCAACTTTATAATCACCTATTCCAAAAGCACGCCATTGTTTTCCATATACAGGACCTAAATCCCCATGAAGTTTCGCGAAAGTCTCATCATTTTTGATTTTTTCAACAAATTCTTCAATGGTTTCTCCTTGATAGTCACTACTCTTTTTATATATTTCGTATGGCCATTCATTCCATATTCTTACACCATGATCTACTAAATACTTAATGTTGGTATCACCTTTTATAAACCATAATAGTTCATAAATAATAGCTTTTAAATATACTTTTTTAGTTGTTAGAAGGGGGAAACCTTCAGATAAAGGAAATCTCATTTGGGCACCAAAGATAGAGTAAGTACCAGTTCCTGTACGATCCCCTTTAAAATGTCCATCTTTTAATACATGTTCACATAACTCTAAATATTGTTTCATCTCTTACCTCCATTTATATTTTTTGATATTATACCATATTAAATAAAATAAATCTAGAAAAAAGAACAAAGAAAAAACACCTCTAATCAAAGAGGTGTTTTCCTGCTAAACTATATCGGAGAATTCTTTTAGCAAACGTCAAAATAAATAGTTAAGGATTATCTACTTGACACAAGATAAGACACAAAAAATAAAATATTTAGCTATTCTGCATCTTGATATGCAAATTCTTGGTCATTTTGTTTTCTTTTACTTACGGCGATAAAAGCCACTCTTTCCGCGATTACTTGGAGAGAGTTAATCTTTTTGTGATAAACTTGATTATCAACCTCAAAGGTTACATCCTCACTTCTTACGGTTAAACGTCCTCTGATACCAATTATATCCCCCTTGGTACAGAAGTCACAGGTGCTGCTCGCAATCCCTTCCCATAAGGCACACTTAATAAACTCCGATTCATAGTTTCCATCCATTGATTTAAAAGGTTTAACCACACGTAAAGTAATAAATGTTCCTTTTACGCCTGATTCAAATTCTTTTAATTCGGGATTTTCTTGTAAGACCCCAACTAGGGTAACAATATTTAACATAGTTTTCCTCCTTCCTGATATAGTAAAGTATACTTAAAAAGGAATCTTTTATCAAATTCCTAAAATCAAGAAATTATTCAAATATTGATGGTTTTTAGAAAATTTTAAGTTTTTTACCTTTTATTTAATTATTTTTTGTTTTATTTTTCTTATTTATAACAAATAATGGAAAATATCGAATATTAGTTATTTTTTTATTTTTTTTACAAAAAATACTAAATAAGTGGAGGAAAACATATGAAGTTAAATTTAAAAGTTGTGTTTTTATCATGTTGTAATTTATTATTCTTAAATTGTATGGTTACATCAAATATTGCGATGAAGCTATACCCCGAATCAGCATACTTTGTCCCTTTAATTCTTGGTATCATTACATGTTTAATTTATTTGTTAGTACCAAAGTTAATTGATAACTATCAATCAGCAATCTTAAAAGGATACCTAACAAGGATTCTTCTTTTAATTTACCTTTTAGTTAGTACTATTATTATTATCTATATTACTTTTAGAATTCTTTCTTATCATTTTTATTTCATTACCCCAAGTTATTTACTTATTACCATTACTTTATTTTTTGTGATGCTTTTTGGTTTTATTACAATGAAAAACTTAGAAAGTATTACCCTTATATGTTATATTGTTTTATTTGCTTTAACCATCTTTGTGATTGCTAATGTATATAATAAAGATTTTAGATTACTTCTTCCCATAACCTTTAAATTTGATAAACCTTATCTTTTGCTTGGTCTTTTAGGTTTAATGCTTGATAATATTCTTTTAATATTCATTCCGACGGAAACTAAACCATCATCAAAATATAGTTTAATTGTTGGAACATTAATCGCGGTAATCTTTTCTTCTTGGTATGTTCTTGATAGTTATACTTTTGTAAATTTTCACTACTATGAAGGATTAGACTTCCCCGCGTTATATCGTTATAAGTTATACTATGGACCTAAGTATATTGAACATTTAGATAACTTCTTATGTCTTTCCGTTTGTTCTTATATGTTTTTAAAGACTTTATTTAATCTTGAACTATTTAGAATCTATCTAAAGGCTAAAAACAATATCTTTTATCGTTTCTTTATAACATTAAGTATTGGTGTTATTTGTATCTTTATGATTTATAACATTAACTTTAAGTTTTTAGATTTTTATCCCGTAATTTTATTTTTAAGTGCTTTAATCATTTTGATTATTGTTTCCCTTTGGAGGTACAAACATCATGAAAGAACTACTAGTTGATAGTCTATTACAAGAAATCAAACAAAAACAAGAAGATTTAGAAATTATCAAAACCAAACAAAATAAATTAAATCTTACTTCATACTTTTTCTCATCAATGTTTAATCTTGAAGAATTTAATAAATTTTATCTTGATAAAATTGATGAAACCAACTTTACTCATCTTGATACAACATTTCCGGGGATCTTTCTTCGTTTAAGTGAATTTACCAAAAACCATTTTTCTTATATCTTAAATAAAGGAAGTTTAATCCTTAACATTGATGATGAAGAATTTTACCTTGTTAATATTTCTAAAATTCCTAAAAGAGCCCCCACTCCTAGTGAGCTTGATCCGGTTAATTTATTAGATAGTCATGATGGTTTTATTGAAAATATCCATGACAATCTAGCATTAATCAGAAAAAGAATTAAAAGTGAAAACTTGATTGTTGAAAAATACATCTTAGGTACAACTTCTAAAACCGATACCATTCTTATTTATTTAGAAGAATTTAAGGATTTACCTTATATTAAGAAAATTAAAGAAACCTTAAGTTCTTATAATAAAGAAACCCTAACTAACATTAATGATTTAAACAAAGCTTTTAAAGGATCATCCCTTTTACCTAATGTCTTTAATACAAGTTCTCCTGATTATGTGGTTACTTCCCTAACTGATGGTAAGGCTGTCATTTTAATTGATAATTCTCCGGTAGTATCAGTTTTACCTACCACACTTACAATGTTTACCACCATTAAAAACGAAGCCAATGAACCTAAGTATTACACAATTTTTGCGAGAGCATTTACAATTTTATTTTTCTTTCTTTCGGTATTTTCCATTGGCTTAGTTATTGCGTTAACAAATTTTCATCCTACGTTATTTTCTAATCTTTTTATGGCTAATATCCAAATAACAGAACGTGGTACTACTTTTCCTTTATTTATTGAAAGTATTATTGTCTTATTTCTATTTGAGTTTTTTAGATTAATATCTAGTAGAAGTCCTAATAACTATGTACAAAACATCATTATTATCTTTAGTGGTCTTTTCATCGGTCAAAATGCTATTTCCTCAGGTATTGTTGGAGAAAGTGTCTTACTACTTGCTTCAATATCTTATGTAAGTAGCTTTGCGATAACAAACAATCCACATTTAGTTACATCCATTGATTTATTTAGACTATATAATTTAATTCTGTCTTACACCTTTGGTTTATTAGGTTTTTCCATTGGGATTATTACCACCCTTCTTTACTTTGGTCACCAAAAGTCAGTAGGGGTGCCACTTTTCTCCCCATTTAGTCCATTCAAACTACATGGTATTAAAAACTTCTTCTTTCCCCATAGGGAGGTAAACAATGAATAAGGCTAAAAATATTTTTACCATTGTTATTACTTTAATTGTATCGATATTTACCATCAGCGTTCTATCTAAGAAAAATGATTACGCCGAAGTTACCGCGAATGCTTATGTCGCAAGCATGGGTTTAGACTACAGTGAAGAAAAAGAAACCTACACTGTCTATTTATACATCTTAAATAACTTTAACATCTCAAGAAGTGAGTATGGTACAGCTTCCCCAGATTCTCTTGGTTACATCTGTAAAGGGGAAGGAAAAAGTATCGCCGAATCCTTATCTAATATCAATAGACATTCAAACATCAGACTACAATATAGTCATATTAGAACTTTAGTTCTAAAAGACACTTTCTTTACCAAACAAAGTGTCCTCCATCTATATAAACATATCAAACTAAGTACTGAGTTTTACCCAACATTCTATGTCTACACCACATCTGATGATTTAACCAAAATCTACAATGTCAATAACTTCTCTGAAACTAGTGCTTACTACACCATCCTCATCAATAACGATACCATCAACAAAGCCAAAGAAATAACGTATCTTGATTATATTAACGACATCCTAATCTCAACATACACCCCATCATACCCTATACTAACCGTATCTGAAGACATCTTCTATGAAAAAGATAATCCCATAACATCAATAGACATTACGGGATATAGCTATATGACCGATGATTATCTCTTATCATCATTTACCTTCAACAACCTAAATGGACTAAAACATCTAAACAAACTATCAAAAAACGTCATCAGCTATAAAGAATTTGACTTTTTAGTTTTTGAATACAAACTAAAAAAGAAACTAACCAACAAAACCTTAAAAATCAACATTATTGCGTCAGGAACCTTTGTTAACAAACAAGATATTACAAAAGACTACACCAAAGAACTAATAGAAAAAATAACAACTGACCTAACCCAACTAAAACAAACCATGGATGAATACCATATTGATGTATTCAACATTGATTATCTTTCAGGAATCAAAGATTCCTACCTAACAACAAACATTAAATATAACATCAAGATATTATAAAAGAACCCCCTCAAATTACTTGAGGGGATTTTGATTGTTAATTAGCTATTAAGCAAGTTTATAAATTTGAGGTAATATCATACTAGCAGTTGAATCTGAAGTATAATTCATAAATCTTTTGGCACTTACATTATACAAAATCCTTCCACATGATGTATTAGTACTTGCTACTGTAGCAACACCTTCAGAAGTTATTGTAATAGTCCATGTTAAAGTCCCACTATCACTTAAAAGAGCCTTTGCAGCATTTGTACCAATAGCTTTATCATTTGAATCTATTAGTTGCCAATTTTCTCCATCTTGTTTAAGAGTAAATACTTCTGTATTAGTACCCAAGCTTTCTATTGTATTCTTATCTGAAGAAAAAGTTGAACTAACTGATGATAAATATTTGCTTGTGAAGGCACCTGCAGTTACATTCTTAGTATTACATGCAAGCACTATTTTATCTCCATCTTTTAATTCAGCAACATCAGTTACAAGTTTATAAGTTGCTACAGATGTAGATTCCTCTACAAACTTAATTACTACTACTGTATTTTCATCTACTATTATATCATAAGTATTTGTTGATAATGGAGCTTCTATACCATTAATTACTATTGCAGAAACTTTATAGCCTTCAGCAGGAGTAATTGTTAATGTAACTACTGAACCATTTTCAACTGTCATTGTTTCAGGTGTAACTGTACCTTTGTTTTCATCTTCTGAAGAAACAGTAAGAGTGAATTTTGTTTTGTTATGACTTACATAATAAGCATCAGCTATTTCAATTTTACCATTATGTAATCCACGTTTTCCTACTAACGTTAATGTATCACCTTCAACGATTCCAAGAGTTTTAAATTGTTTATTTTGACCATCTTTACCTGTTAAAAGACCATAAACATAAATTGAAATGCTAGAATCATTTATATCAACTAGATTAAAGTTACCATATTCTGTATTAGTTATATTTCTAACTATACCAGTAACAGTGAAGTATGTATCGCTAACTTCTGCATCTATCATTTCTTGAATTGTTTTTTCTTCAATCTTTTCTTCTGCTTTAACTACAAATGTAAATGTAGGAGCATATTCAGCAGCAACATCACCATAAGTAATAATAGCAGTAAGAGTTACTTCTTGATCAGTTTCAACAGCTTTAATTGTAATAACACCAGTAGTTGGATCAACTGATAATACTGTATTATTAGATGCCCAAGTGATTACTGAACCATTTTCAGCTACTACATCAAGTTTAGTAACTGTTGAAGCAAGTGTACCAGTTAATACTGATGCATATTTAGCTTCTAATGCAGCTTTTGCAGCTGTTACTTTTTCAAGTACACTGTCACCAATAACGAATGTTAATGTAATTTCACCAGTGAAGTTACCTTTACCAATAACTGTTACTGTTGCAGTACCTTTATCAGTGTTCTTAGTATATCCAACTTCAAAGTCATCACTAAGTACAAGTGCAGTACCATTGAATTTACCAGTTACTTCTGGTGTAATTGGATTACCAGTATATGCTTGTTCTGGAATTTTATCAAACATATCTTTATCAAGTGCTTTAGCATTGATTGTTAAAGTTCCTTTTAATGTTGTTGTAATTTCATTGTAGTTAGCATTGCTATGAGTAAATGTAACAACGATTTCTTTTGTACCAACATTTGTTAAACCTTCACTAAATACAGCTGTAACACCTACTGGAAGTGTACCTACAAGTTTTAAGTTTTGTTCTTGTCCATTGTAAGTTAGAGCAGTTTCATCTAATGTAATATCTTTTAAATCAAAGTCTGCTTTTTCAATTACAAATTTAACAACTGTAGTACCTTTACCATATGTTTCACTATCATATGATACTGTTACTTCATAAGTTCCAGCATTTGTTGCACCTGTGAAAGCTTCACCATTAAGAGTGTATGTGAAAGTAATACCTTCGATTACATTATTACCATCTTTAAGTACAACTGTGAACATTTGGTTTTCACCATTGTATGTAACTGTAGTCTTAGATGTTACCTCGATTGTGTATTCACCAGAATTAATTGTTAATGTACCATTAACAAATTCAATTTCATAGTTTTCTGCAGTTAGTCCTGCTGGGACAACATCATATGAACCAGCTGGAGATGTCTTAGTTGCAGAACAAGTAATTGTTAATTTTCCACCTAATACTTTTTCAGTTTCGCCATTTACAAAACCATCATATGAAACTGTAAATGTAGGAACATCTTCGCCAACTTTAATGCTTGCACTACTTGCGGTAACTGTTAATGGAGCTTTAGTTATTGTAAGTTCTGCAGTCTTATTATCAGGTGTATTGTAATCATCATTTGTGTTTGTGAAAACTAATGTGATTGTAACAGGAGTTGTAGTAACATTAGTTGCACTACCTTTAACTGTTGCAGTTAAACCTTCTGGAAGATCGCCAGTATAGTTGATTGTTTGTGCTTTACCATTATAAGGTAAAGATAAATCATCAAACTTGATACCTGTTAGATCATAATCAATTTTACTAACTGTAATAGCGATTTCAGCTGTAAATTCATTCCACTTAACTACTACTTTGTCATTACCATAGTGAAGTACATCTTTATCAAATGTTACTTCATCTAAAGCAACTTCTTCTTTTGTACCATCGTTTAAAAGTTTATTTACAACAAGACCTGTTTTATCAAAAGTTTCTAATGCTTTATAAGCAACTTTAGTAGGAAGAGTTGTAACTTCAATTCCTTTAACTGTTGCAGGTGCCCATTTAGCATAAAGCTTATAATCACCACTTAAGCCTTTTGGAAGTGATGTGATAGCTTCACCTTCAAACTTTTCATTGTCATACCAACCTTGGAATTCTACTTCTCCTTTTGTTGGATCAAGAATTTCTTTAGTTTCGCCAACTTTATATTCAGTTGGGTTTTGAGCGTTGTTTGTTCCTCCGTTTAATACATACTCAATTTTGTATGTATTAGTTAGAGTTGTTCCCATAGGTACTAATACTTTGAAATCTTTTGTTTTAACGATTTCTCCATTAGTTAGAGTTACAGTTAAAGTAACAGTTACGTCAACGTTTTGTCTTTTAACTGTAGTCCAACCACCATTTGCAGGAACACTGATTACATTAGTTTTATCTGATTTCCATTCAATTGTTGAGCCGTAAACACTTACGCTTACAACTGGGAAATCGATAATTGCTTTGTCGGGAACTACGATGTTGTTTAGTTCGGCTTCGACTTCGGTTTCGCTTGCAGCCATGACTGGTTTAGTATTTAAAGCAACTAAGCCAAGTAGCATGAACATGAAAACGAAGATTAAAGATAATTTTTTCTTCATTATTTCTTTCCTTTCCCTTTCTCTATTTTTTATCTTTATCCTATTTAGAATTTGCAAATTTGATACTAGATACATTCACTCATTTGTTATCTAGTTTTTTGGTTGTTATTCATTGATAACAGTTGTTATTCATTGATAACAACAGTAATACTAAATGTTAAGTATTCTACGGCGTTACCTAAGATGAAGTATCCTACCACTTCAACTTGGTAAGTACCAGCAGGACCATTTAGTTGGATTGTACCATCACTTGTGATTTGAAGAACAGATGAAGTAGAAATCCAAGTGATTTCACTTCCATATTCTTTTCCTTCTGTTAATAGATGGAAATCTTTAAACTCTGGATCATCTAGATTGATGGTTTTTTCTTGTAATTTTTGGATTTCTTTTTGAGCACTAATTCTATCCAATTTTACACGTCTTAACATTTCGTCATTTGAAAGTGTATTAACAGAAATGTTAATTTTAACTTTTTCATAGTTACGTGAATCAGTTGGAACAAATATTACTTCATATTGGTTGATATCATCGATTAAGTTTTTGTTTGGATGTACAAACTCAAAACTTCCAGGTACTGAAGTTTTTCCACCGTTTAGTTTAATGGAAGCAAGTGTTGCTCCACTAAATCCTATGGAAGCTTCAGGATTTTCGATGATTTCAGGTGTTCCTTTCTTAACCAATATTTCCGCTGTAATTGTCTTTGCTTGATAGTTTTTAGACTCTTTGACCATTACTTCAATGTAGTATAATCCACGTTCTTTGAACTGATTGTTAGCAAATTCAATTTCACCATCACTATCAGTTACGACATCTTCTTTTCTTAATGATTGTTCATTACCATTGAACGCAAATTCTTTGTTGAAGATACCAACTTTTGGCTCAGCTTTCTTCATTTCTACTTGGAAAGTTACGGGTTTTACATAGTAACTATCTTCTTGATATTCGATTGTAACAGTGTATACTCCGGCATCAACCATTTCTTTACATTCTTTACCATCATAAAGGTAAGTTACTTTACATGAGTATTTAGGTAAGGTGTTACCTAAATCATCAATTAAATTAAAGCTTATCTTTTGGTCATAACCTGTATAAGTAAATTCTTGTTCTTCAACAATGATTTTAGCTATATGTATGAAGTTTACTTCGATTGTTAAGTCTGTTTTTACATCATCAATATGGAATAATCCATCTTCACTTGCATTTAGTCTTTCACCATTTACAAGAAGATATGGTTGAAGATCTTTAGCTTCATTAATTGGATTAACTTTCATGGTGAAAGAATCACCTCTTTTTAATGGACCTTCAAGGGATAATTCATATGTGAATAGATTAGTTTCAACTACATTGATATCAAGAGTATTCTTAAATCTAAATAAATAAACATTTTGGTTCTTGTTTATTTCACTAAATTTAGCTTCTTGATATTCATCTTTAGTCGTTGACCAAGATAAATAGTAGTTATTATCCACATTAGATATTAAGCGATTAATCTCTCTAATTTCTCGATCACTTATGCGGTCATTCTTATCTTTTACAATTTCCGCAACCTTCTTGTTTTGTTCATAGAACTTAACACGATAAGTTGTTGGTTGTTGTTTTCTGTAATAAGTCGAAATAACTAACGCAATAAGTAAGATGGATACTAATCCTGTGATAAAAACGATCAACCGAATTAACCAGTATCGTTTAGTATGCATTTAATTCTCCTTTCTTAAAAGTTTAAAAAAAGTGGCTATTATCCCTTTAGTTCTAAACTTTAGAGATAATAACCACTCACCTTCTTTCTTAAAATATTAATAATGAATTTTTAATAATAAGAATAGTAATAGTCTCTAGCAATAATAATTTCATGATGTCATACAATACCTATTATCAAAAAGGATGTTCATTATTATTTGTTGCTAAGATTTTGTTATAAAAGTTTTCTTTCATAACACAACAATAGTAATTTTAGCATACTATTAATATTTTTTCAAGTTTTTTGATAAAATTAGATTTTATTTATATTGGCAAATTGTAATATCAAATGCAACAAAATAAAAACCAGGTTTTTTAGCCTGGTTTAAGATTATTTAGTTGAAAAT
>CAKPAZ010000025.1 GCA_934133195.1 uncultured Bacilli bacterium
TCTCCCCAAAAAACTTGAGAATGCTATTAGTTTATTTTTTATTCTCCCCAAAATCCCCAAAAAACTTTAGAGAGCCAAAGGATTAAAGACTTCTTTAATCCTTTATTATTAATATATTTCTTCTCTTACAATTGTTTGTGTTCTATCTGGTCCTACGGAGAAAATCTTAACGGGAACTTTAGTTATTCTTTCAATTGCTTCAATGTACTTTTGAGCATTTATTGGAAGTTCATCAAATGATTTAACTTGACTAATGTCTTCTTCCCATCCTGCGAACTCTTCATATACTGGTTCACATCTTTCATAATCTGTAAGACTGGAAGGAATAGTTGTAATGATTTTACCATCTAGTTTATAGGCAGTACAAATCTTTAGGGTTTTAATGCCTGATAAAATATCAAGTAACATTAAGGAAATACTTGTAAAGCCGTTAACCATGGTACTATATTTTAAGCTTACACCATCAAGCCAGCCGATACGACGAGGTCGTTTTGTAGTGGCACCATACTCATGAGCTTTTTCACGGATGGAATTTCCTAATTCATCAAATAACTCTGTTGGGAAAGCTCCACTGCCGACTCTTGTTGAATAGGCTTTAACAATTGCCATTACTTCATCTATTTTGTTAGGACTAATACCACTACCAGTACAGATACCACCACTTGATGGATTAGATGAGGTAACATATGGATAAGTACCAAAATCAATGTCAAGAAGTGATCCTTGGGCACCTTCAAATAAAATCTTTTTACCATTCTCATAAGCATTATTAATTAAGGAAATAGTATCTGTTACCATTGGTTTTATTTCTTTTGCGATTGCTTGATAAACTTTCAAACTTTCTTCAATATCAATAGGATTACCACCAAGGCTGATAATTTCTTCATTCTTTCTAGATGCTACCGCTCTAAAGATTTCTTCAAAATCATCACTTACAAAGTCAATCATTCTAATACCTTGACGAGAAACTTTATCCGTATAAGCAGGACCAATACCTTTTAAAGTAGTTCCAATTTTTCTGTTACCAAGAGATATTTCATTTAGGCGATCTAACTCTTTATGATAATTAAATATTACATGAGCACGATCACTAATATAAAGATTATTACAAGCAAAACCTTCACTTCTAATTGTTTTTAATTCTTCCATTAAAGCAAGAGGGTTAATTACCATGCCATTACCAAGAACATTCTTGATGTTTTCATTAAAGATACCTGATGGTATTAAATGAAGTTTAAATGTCTTTCCATTAAATTGAATAGTATGACCGGCATTGTCACCACCTTGAAAACGAACAACCAAGTCAGATTTTTCACTTAAATAATTAGTAATCTTACCTTTTCCTTCATCTCCCCAACCACTACCAAGTACAACTAAGGTCTTAACTTTAGGGGCTAAAACTTTTTGATAGATTGTATCAATGTTCTTTAAGGCATTCATCGGGTTAAAGCAATCATTAATTTCATCAATCGTTAATACTTCTGTTACTTTACTATCTAAAACAACATCATAGAAAGGCATTACATTATCAAGAGCTTTAAAAGCGAGCTTTTGTAATAAATCATATGATTCATCACGAAGTTTTCCTTTTTCTACCATCTTAATTAAAAGTTTAGGTGAATAAATTACACCTTTCGTTAGATTGATATTTTCTATCATCTTATCTTCATCAACAACTAGATTATCAAGAACATTGGCATATCTTTTTAACATATACTCAATTAAAGATGTAGCATCTGGTAAAATTAATCTCTCACTTGATGAATGACTAATGTCACGTTCATCCCATAAAAGATTATCATCATAAGCAACATCTAAGTAAGAACGCATTAATCTAGCACATCCACACATATTTTCTGAAGCAATTGGATTCTTCTTGTGAGGCATTACTGATGAACCTTTTTGGGTATTAGTAAATGGTTCACTAACTTCTTTAATTTCTGTACGTGTAAGATGACGTACTTCCATAGCAATTTTTTCAATACATGAGGCAATCATCGCAAGAGCATTCAAATAACCAATATGACGATCACGTGATAACACTTGGGTAGAAATGGTTGACGGAGTTAATCCTAACTTTTCACCAACAAACTTTTCAATTGCTGGGTTAATGTCAGCGTAATTACCAACTGCACCACTAATTTTAACACATTCTACATTTCTTGCTTCTTCGATAAAACGTTTATAATCACGATTTAATTCATCATACCATAATAAGAATTTTAAACCAAAGCTAGTTACTTCTGCGTGTTGTCCATGGGTACGACCAATACATAAGGTATTCTTGTAAAGAAGGGCTTTAGCTTTTAACACTTCTAAGAAATTAACAAGAGCTTTTTTAATCAAATAATTTGCTGTCTTTAGTTGTAAACTTTGAGCCGTATCAACTATGTCTGTACTAGTTAAGCCAAAATGAAACCACTTCTTTTCCGGTCCCATCTTTTCACATACTTGTTTAGTAAAGGCCATTACATCATGTTTAGTTTCTTGTTCTATTTCATCAATACGGAAAACATCAACATAAGCATTGGCTTTAATTTTTTCATAATCACTTTCAGGAACAATTTCTTCTTTAACATATGCTTCTAAACAAGCAATTTCTACTTCAAGCATCTTTTCAAATCTTGTTTGTTCACTCCATAAGTACTTCATTTCTGTTGATGAATAACGATTAATCATATCTAACCTCCAAAATCAAAAAGAAAACCTACCTAAAAGTTTTCTTCGTTTTCTTTAATACGTCATTATTATATCATAAGTTAAAATATATTTAAAGAAATTTAACCATTTTTCTTAATTATAGTATTAAATAAGGAATTATGAAAATACTATCTATTAGGGTGATTAAAATGAAAAAAATGACAATTGTTGGTGCAGGGGTTAGTGGACTAACCGCAGGGATTTATTCATTATTAAAAGGATATAATGTAACCATCTATGAAAAAAATAAATTTGGTGGTGGATGCTCAACCGGATGGTTTAGAGATGGATATTACATTGATAACTGTATGCACTGGTTAACTGGTACCAACCAAAAGACTAAAGGCTTTAAAGAGTGGAAAAAGATTGGAGCCATTGATGAAACTTCAAATCTTTATCAAGGGGAGTTTTTCTATCGTTCAATTATGAATAATGAATCAATATCACTTTATACAGACATTGAAAAAGCAAAAGATGAGATGTTAAAACTCTCACCTCAAGATCATAAGGAAATTAATATCTTCATTAATACTGTTAAATACTTAGTAAAATATTATCAAAGTAATCCTCTTTTTAATAAACATTTAAATATGGTAAAAGGATTTTTACATTATCGACATTTAAATTTAAAAGACTTATCTAATAAGTTTAAGCATCCCCTTTTAAAACGCTTATTTATTGATTTCTTTCCCAAAGAGTATTCCAGTCTTTCTTTAATCGTTGCTTATGCGACATTTGTGAGTGGAAATGGTAAAGTCTTATCTACTGGATCAATGAATTTTTCTAAGAACATCATTAAGCGTTTTACAGACCTTGGGGGAAAAATCGAATATGAAAGTGAAGTTACCAAAATCAATGTAACTGATAAATCTGTAACTAGTATTGTTATAAACAATAACTTAGAAGTAAAGGTTGACAATATAATTTATGCGGGGGACGTAATGAATTTACAAAATAATCTTTTGAAAGACAGTTCACTATCTTTAACTGATCCAATTTTTAAAGATTTATCAAATGATGATTTTGTTAAAACAATGTCAAGTTTTCACGTAGCTTTCTTAGTCGATAAAGAGGTTGATTCAATCTTTGATACAACCATCTTTGATATTAATAATATAACCATTGGCACTAAAAACATTAATCGCTTAGTAGTAAAAAACTATAGTTACTTATACCCCAATAAAAAACAAATCGTTTATCAAACCTTTACACCACAACTCAAAGAGGACTACATCTATTGGGATAACCTAAAGAAAAACAATCCTAAAAAATATCAAGAAGAGAAAAATGAATTATCCAAAAAACTTCAAGATGAAATAATAAAAGCTTATCCTACTTTAAAAAATCACATCAAAATCCTTGATTGTTGGACTCCTCTTACTTATCATGATTTCTATAATACTTTATATGGATCATATATGGGGATTATCTTATCCAAAGATACCTTATTTAAACATTATTCCTTAAGAATCAAAAACATAAATAATCTAATTATAGCATCCTATTGGAATAAAATAATGGGAGGACTTCCTGTAGCTTTAAGAGTTGGAAAAGAAGCAAGTAGGTATTTTAAATAAAAATGGGTTTTATAAAAACCCATGTTTCTTTGAAACCCATTTTTATTTATTCTTTAATAGATAAATTAAATATTGAAGTTGTGGAGATAACTCTTCTTTGAGAAGATTTTCATTAAATAAATCTTCTTCTGATATTATTACCATTTGATTTCCTTCTAGTTCATGTTTTTTAGAACCTAAGTATTTATTTTGATAACTTGTATAATTATCAATTATTTTAATTAATTCTTCTTCACTATTTACCTTAATCTTAATTTTTCCAAAGAAATCAGGTTTACCAGCCTTACTGACAAGTCTTGAAAAACCTAGTAAAGTGATATCTTTAACTTTACTTATATCCATAAAAATATAGCTTTCTTCACTTAGTTCTCTTAACATTCCAATTCCAAGGAGTTCTTTAAAGGTTGTTAGGTGATGTTTCTTTAAGGTGTAATAATCATTGAGGTCTAAAGAACCTGAGGCAGAAGGTGAATATCTACTAGAGTTAACATCATTGTACATACTTTGTTGATTAATAACATAGTATTTCATATTGTTATATTCTAATTCAACCATTAAGTTAATACCAATTAAGTTAGTTAGATAACTATTTTCAATATCCATTAAACCATTAGTTAAAGGGTTTAGTGTTAACTCTTTCCCTGATATGACGTTTGATGAATCCGTAGGAATAATAATATTTTGAAAAATCATTTCATCAGTTGAAACGTAATTGTGATATCTTACCTTTTTAACTTCTACCTTATTTAATTTCGTAAAGTTAAGTTCTGAATTAATACCTAGAAGTTTTCCATTAAAGATCGTTTTATCCTCGGTTAGTTTACTAGCAATAATATAAGCTAAAGCTTTTCTTGAAGATTCACTTAATGAAATGATATCTTTAGAAAGTTCTACTTTTAGATTACTTGTTGAAACATCAAAGTTTTTATTTTCTAGGGAAGAAAAAATAAAGGCTTCATTAATTTTTGGAAACTTCATTACTTGGTAATTTTGATACTTAGAACTAAATGTCTTTTGATCAATTACTTCTTCTAAGATTTGAGATCTACTTTCACCTTCAATTTTGGTTGATAGACGACAATTCTTTTTAAATTCAAGTCCTTTACTTATCTTAGTTACAATCTTTTCAAGGGATTGTAAAAGTAAAATAAAGATGGAAAGGAGTAAGATTAGAGGGGTAATTCCTCCCTTTAAAGGATTATTCATGAAAACTAAAACTAATGAGATGATAAAAATAACAATTTCAACCGTAAGTACAAAGTAATCATTAAATTTTAGTTCCGCAAATATCGCATTCATAATTGCTTTATTTTTTTCTTTATTAATCTTCTTTTTATACTTCTCATATACTTTAACTGTTTTACTATCATCTTTACTTATCTTTGTGAAGGAAGAAAGGGTAAGATCTGAAGTTGCATTACCTAAACGAATTAAGTAGTAAACATTATCTTTTTTTCTACCAATACATTTGAATTGTTTTAATTCAATGTTTTTTTCATTAAGGGAAGTATATAAAATACTTAATAATTTTGAGTTGTGATTATTATTTTCACTGCTTATATAGATTTTATTTTTAGTATTATTAATTAATTTGGGGTTAATTGGTTTTAATCCATCTTCATTAATTAATTTATAGATTCCTAGAAATTCATTTTTATTATTTTTAATATAAATAAAATAGTTCATCAGAATCCTCCTTTCTTAATATTTACTATAGGCCAAAGATAATGATAACAACAATACCAAGAGTTAAAATAAATAGACCTAATAGAGATTTTTTAGAGAATTTTTCTTTTAAAATTACAAAGCTTAAAAACATTGTAAGTAAAATAGAAAGTTTACCAATGGAATTAACTACTACAGGATTAGCATTTACAAAACTTAGGGCTTCATATTCACAAAGCCAAGCACCACCAGTTGCAATTCCTGATAGGGTTAAAATCAAGATTTGTTTAAAACTGATTCCTTTTACTTCTTTATAATCTTTACGAACTAAGACAATAGCCCCCGCAAAGATAAAGACAACAATCGTTCTAAGAAGGGTTCCAAGATCACTTGGGATTCCGTTTAATCCCATCTTGATGAATAAAGCCACGAATGCCGCAAAAACACTAGATAAAAAAGCATAGATTAACCATTTTTTTGAGGTTTCTTCTTCATCATCTTTATTTTTAGAAATCATCAACATGGTACCAATTCCCATTAGTGCCATTGATAAGATAAGCATCATAATAGTTAAGATGTTACCATTTTTAGTTGTTACATCAAAATAGAAAATAACAAATAAAATTGTTGTAAGTATAAAACTAGATTTATCGATTGGTGCAACTTTATTCGCAGATGCCATCTTTAAGGCTTTATAGTAACACAACCAACTACATCCTGTACAAATTCCGGAAATAATCAAGAAAATAACATTCTTAAAATTTAAGCTTGAAAACATATTGATGCTTCCACTTACCATACAAACAACAACTGAACAGATAATTACAACTCCTGTACGATAGAATGTCGCAAAGTTAGAGTTTACACCTTTTAATCCAATTTTGGATAAAATAGTTGTCATTGAAGTAAAAAATGCCGCAAGTAAGGCTATAAGTACCCATACCATAATTATTCCTTCTTTCTATAACCTTATCTATTATACCACTTCTAGATAAATACAACAATTATATTACAAAAAAATATCGTTATAAAATATAAAAAGTAAACTTCTCACAAAGTTTACTTTATTTTTTTGATGGTAACTTACAGATAAGAATGATAGTTGGAATAAAGAAAACAATCAACGATATACAGTAGAAAATGTTAACGTAATCTTTATTAAAGATGTTATAAGTAAAGATTATAAATATTAAACCAACATTTAAAAAGATATCTTCTAAGATTAGTAAAGGTTTATATGGTTTTAACATTTCTTTATTTTCTTTAAGCCATTTTATTCTCATCATATAAGAAATAACTAAAGGGATAACTAATAATATTAATAAAAGTCTTGAGAAAGCAAAATTTAAACTTGATAGAACAACAATAATGTATTCCATCAGTAAAAAGACATACTTTAATTTAGGATAGTTTGATGTTTTCATTGCTACCTCTTTCCTTAGTTTTTATTCATTTTCTTTATTGTATCATAAAACAAATAAAATACAAGTTATTTTATAATGGATATATCAAAATACCAAAGATTCCCGCGATAATTATTAATAAAATACAAGACGGTGTTTTCTTTTTTATTAAATAATAAATTAAAGTAATTAAGCCAAGGAGAACAAAGAGAATAATTCCTTTAATATCAACACCCTTAATTACTTCGACTGATTCAACACCTAAAACGGTACTTAGAATCATTGTAAGAGCAGTCGCAATAATAAGACCAATAATAGTTGGACGGATTGCCTCTAAGGTTGCTTTAACTCCTTTATATTTTAGAAAGTTTTTCAAAATACTTGCGATTAAAAGGATAATAATAAATGAAGGAAGTACCACCCCTAGGGTTGCGACTACAGCTCCGAGAAATCCTCCATATGAAGAACCGATGAAAGTAGCCATATTAATAGCAAGAGGGCCGGGAGTTGACTCTGATACCGCAATAAAACTCAAGAAATCACTTTCCGATAACCAACCTCTAGTTAAGACTTCTTCTCTAATTAGGGCGATCATTCCGTATCCTCCCCCAAATGATACAAGACCAATCTTTAAGAAAACTAAAAATAATTCTAAATAGATCATTTTGTTTCCTCCTTCTTCTTATCACTTAGATATTTAATAAGGTAGATGAAAATACCAATTAATGCACTAATTAAAATAAAATAAATTGTTGAAAATGATACTTTAAATAAATTAAAGACAATCACTAAAACCATTGTTATAAAAAGGAGAATAAAGTTAAAAATATTCTTTTTCATATTTTTAAATAGTTTGATCCCCGCAAGAAAAATCAAGAAAGTAACACAAACTTGAATTCCTTGAAAAGCATAAGCAACATACTTTAAAGCAATAAACTTTTCAAAAAACAAAGATATTAAAAATATAATTATAAAAGAAGGAATACAAACACCAATTGTCGCAAGAAGTGATCCCATAAATCCTGCAATCTTATATCCCACATAAGTTGAAGCATTTACCGCCAGTGGTCCAGGGGTTGATTCGGCTATCGCAATCATATCAACAAATTCATCTTTTTCAATCCATTTTTTCTTTTCGACTAATTCACTCTCTAGAAGGGCGATCATTCCATATCCTCCCCCAAAAGTAAATAAGCCTATTTTTAACATTGTAAGAAATAAGTTTAAAATCAGTTTACCCTTTTTCATTTTAACTTCTCCTTTGGTTTTCTTTTAATATTATACCACTTGTCTTAATTTATGTAAATTAATATAACAATATGTTTATAAAATTAATTATTTTGTATTTTTTTGTAATTTAAGTTTTAGTTTTCTAAAGATAATTACTAATTTCTTAATTTTTATTATTTTTATGACAATTATTTTACTTTATCTGTTTTTTAAGAAACCTTAGTTATTTTGTTTATTTACTTTAAGAAAAACAAAAAACCCCCTAAGATTAGAGGATTTTCAAGAATCAATTATGTAAAATATTAATTTTCAACATTTTCAATCATTAATTCATCTTCTTCAACTTTTTCTTCTTTTACTTCTTTATTATAGAAGAAGATAGATGGGAACATTAAGAGTACAAATAAAATCATAAAGACACCAAAGTCAATTAAACTGTTAACTTTCTTTTGTAATATTAATTGGTATAATCCTGTTCCACAGAAAGTAAAGAATATTGAACCAAGGATTGCGAAAAGAGGAATGATGTAACGTTTAAATACATTTAAATCTTTAAAGTTTTTCATTATGTAAATATACATTGTGACATAAACTAAATAGATGATTGCACAAATTATTTCATCCATCGCTCCAAGATGGCCAAATATCCAAATATTATGCATTGCTAAATACCAGATAACAAGCATTAAACAAATACATAAATAACCATATAGACATGATCTAAAGGAAATGTTTCTATTGCCAGAAACTTTTGCGAATTTCTCTGGTTTGATTCCATGACCACGACATGACATTGTAAACATGCCACGACAACATCCCATTGATACACCATTAACTGTACCAAGGCATGATATCATAATGAAGAAAGAAAACAATATTACACCAAATTTTCCCATAATAGTTTGAAATACTGCGATTGGAGCATTTGCATCTTCCACGATTGTTCCTGCATTACCTAAGAATGCACTTAATGAGATATAATAAATTATATAGAATGCTAAAATCGCAATTGTACCACCAACTAAGGCTTTCGGTAAGTTACGTTTTGAATCTTTTAGTTCAGCATTAATAGCAGTTGCACAAACCCAACCTTCATAAGCAAATGAAGTTTTCTTGATGGCATCACCAAAGTTAATGTCATACCCAACTGCAGGGTTTTTGAAAGCATTAATTATTCCATATTCACTACCCACAATTAAGGATGCAAACAATCCAACAATCGCAACAATTATTATTGGTAATAATTTAATAAAGGTTGCAGAAACTTGAAATTTTGCAGAAATAGCAGGTGAAAAGTAATTCATTAAAATTACAATTGTTACAATTAAAAAAGCAAAGATGAAATTTTCAATATCAGTTAAACCAATATTTAAACCTATCATTTTGAAAAAATATGATCCTGCAAATAATGCAACTACTGATGCAATAATTGGGTAATAGAAGTTAGTCATTAACCAAGCTAGAAAGTAACCAGTTTTTTTATTTGTGGCAACCTCAACATAGTCAATAACGCCATTATATTTAGTAACTCTAGTTGCGAAAACTGCAAAGCAAAATCCTGATGTAATCATGATTACTCCACCAATAAACCAAGCTAGAATTGATAATTTAAGATCTCCCCCACATAATTGTAATACGCCTCCAGCTTTCAAGAAGACACCAGAACCTATTACGATACCTACAACCATTGCGATACCCGTCCACAAACCATATCGTTTCTTAATATTATTCATAAATACCTCTTTCTTTTGAAATATTTTATCATAATATGTAATTTTTAGCAACAATCAAACTATTATATTTACATAAAAAAAGAACAGTTCCAAAGAACTGCTCTTCTTCTTACATATCAATAATATTAGTTTCGTCAATGATTCTCTTTTTAGCTTCACGTACTTTATGACTGAATACACAAATTTCAATGATATCACATACACCATCAATGATTAATGAGCATCCAGCAAAAATCATGATTGTATCGAAATCACCAAACATTACAATTGTACCTAAACAAATTGTTACTAGTGATAATAATAATAAGATAAACCAACCACTAATACGTGCTCTTGCACAGTAAACACTATCAACAACTGATGTAGCACCATCAACGATAATGTAAATACCAAATACAATAGTAAGAATTCCACGAACGATTTCAGGATATACTAAACAGAAAATACCTGATAAGAATAATGAAATACCAAGAATTAGTAAATGTCCAGCAAATAAACCACCATAAGCAATAAAGCATATAATTGTTACGATACCACCGACAATTAATAATACACCAGCAACAGTACATAATACTTGATATGAACTTTCTGGTAATGCTACAAATAAAATACCAACAACTATTGCAAGGATCCCCGCAATAATACTTTCTACTTTAAATTTTTGAAAAAACTTTTTTAATTGATTCATAATGTTCTCCTTTTCTAATTTTAAATACACTAGTAGTATACCCCAAACTTGAAAAAAAACAAATGACAATTAAATATAGATTGTACAAATATTGACATTTTATGGTAAAATGACTAAATTTACTTAATGTTTTTTAAGCCTTCAAGATCACCATTTTGAATATATTTTATTCGTTTTAAGATTTCTTCATTAGGTAAGTCCCACCATTTTTGTTTTAGGAGTTCTTCTATTACTTCATCGGAAAACCTTTTACGGATTATTTTAGCAGGAACTCCTCCAACAATCGTATAAGGGGGGACATCTTTAGTTACTACCGCCCGAGTCGCAATGATGGCACCATCACCAATGGTAACACCTGCCATAATGACAGCCTCATAACCAATCCATACATCATTTCCTATTTTGATATCACCTTTATTATCCCATGACTTATCAGCCCATATTCCATGGTCCCATTCCTCATAGAAGATTGGAAATGGATATGTTGATAATGATTTTAAGGTATGATTAGCACCATTAAATAAGAATTTTGTACCACAAGCAATGGAACAAAACTTTCCAATTATTAGTTTATCATGATTAATGGGATAATGATATAAAACATTATTCTTTTCAAAATCTCTTGGATCATTAACAAAATCATGATAGAATGTGAAATCACCAATTATAATGTTTGGATCTTTCACAACATTTTTTAAATATACAATTTGTTTATCCTCACTTCGAGGATATATTTTTTTACTATCCGGAATAGTCATAATTATAATCTCCTTTAATTTTAATATTTAGTTTATATTATTTTACTATTCCGGCTATTACAATGCAAAGTTTCATCTTCATTCCTTCTTTTTATTATTTTAATATTTTTCTGATAATCCAAAGCTGAAATTTCTTTGGCATTTTACTAAGTAATCTTAAATATTTATTCGCATTAATTTTATAAGCAAACTTTAGATTTTTAGTTTCTAACATTTTTATTACTTTGGTAGCAATCTTTTCTGGAGGTATACACTTCGTTTCTACTTTATTGACAATGTTACGAAAGTTACTAGCATTACAATTATATAATTTAGTTTTCTCACAGAATTTATCTAAACTACTTGTTGATTCTCCTAACATGGCAGTTTGGACGGCTCCCGCTCTAAGGACTGCTACTTCAATACCTAGGAGCTGTAATTCCATTCTTAAGGAATAGCAATACTTATCAAGTGTTGACTTTGTTATAGCATAAATTCCTGTAAATGGTAAAGGATCAAGGGGAGCAAGTTCACTAGTAATGGTAATGATTCTACTTCCTCTACTTAAGAGTGGTAAAAAAGTTTTATTAATTAAATATACCCCAAAGAAATTTACTTTAAAGATTTTATCTAGATTAGGATATTCTATTTCAACAAGTGAATCCATTACATACATCCCCGCGAAATGAATGATGCTGTAGATTTCATTGGTAATATTATAAACAATATCAAATGCTTGTTTTACACTTTCTTCACTTGTTACATCACATCTTATTTGCGTGACATTTGGTAGATTCAAGTCATCGCTTGTTACAATATCTAAAGCGATTACTCCATAGCCCTTATTTAAAAGTTCTTGGATGGTACTTTTTCCCATCCCCCCACATGAGCCAGTTACTATTACATATTTCATCATAATACCTCGAATTTTGTTTTGTTTGTTACAAATTATCAGAATTTTCTATTTTTAATTACTTTTTTTGTTTCTCTTTTGATCTTTTATCGTTAATGATCTTCATTTCTTTTGAAGTAATCAAAGTACAATTATTTTCCTTGGCCCAGTTTACACATCCTTTTAAAACAAGTTTTAAAAATGGACGAGGTACCCTTACAAGCATTTCTAAAGCATCATCAGAGAATTTTACCACATCATCGGCTCTGTTGGCTGCGTATTTTACTGAAGTAATGTCAACAACACGAGTTGGAACGACCTCAGGACTTGGAGTACGATAATTTGAACACCAGAAATACATCGAATCGCGGTAACCCCAGTTAGTTGGAAGTGGGCAGAAATTACGTTTATTGACACCATTAATTAAAGCATCATAATATTTATCTTTGATTAAGATTTTATCAATTTTTAAAATGAAGTGAGCACCATATTTAGATGTGATACCATTAAAATTATTATATGGTTCTTCATATTCTTCTTGGACTTTGACGTTTTCACAATTTTCTAGTTCTTTTACCCATGTACATTCAAATACTTGAAGAGCCTCAGTTATTACTTTTGGATATTTTTCACCAGGATTTTCTTCTGCACGAAGACCATCTTCAACATGAAATTTGAAATCTTTCATTTTTTCTTCAGGAGTATCACCAGGATATCCTAATCTTACATGTTCTTTAAATACTTTTTTAGAATATTGTAAGAAATTGATTGTACATTTACCATGTCTGATAATACCTTTCGCAGTATTAGAGTTGTTACGACATTCTAGAACCATTGCATAGTATCCTTTACCTGCTATATAATAAGGAAAGCAAAGAGAGTATGCACCATAGCTTGTTGTTTCTCCTTTCTCATCTAAAGTTCCAACTAAACAAAGGGGCATTGGAAAGAAAGATGAAGTTTGATAAAAATTGTCTACTATTCTTATATTTTTAAATGAACTCATTTTTTGTTCCTCCTATATATTATTAATATACCACAATTTTAAAAATATATCAAATATTGTGTCTAAATTACCATTTCCCTAGTTTGCCACTTGTTTTTTAATTTTTAATCTATTTTTAAAAATATAACATTGATTTTAATAAAGTAAAATC
>CAKPAZ010000026.1 GCA_934133195.1 uncultured Bacilli bacterium
ATATTATCGTCCTAATCAACAAAATAATTATGCTTATAATTATGAATAATTTTGTAAAATTGCAAAGTTATTGACATTTTACTCTACTTTATTTTAAAAAAATATCTTAGGTTACCCTAAGATATCATTTTATCATCATTATTTATTTGACTTTGATTTTTTATCATTGTTACATTTGCGACTTGAGCACGATAGATATTAGCATAATAGCCATTTTTCTTGACTAATTCTTCGTGTGTACCTTCTTCAACTTTTAGGCCATGATCAAGAACAATAATGTTATCTGCGTTAAATATCGTGGAAAGACGATGAGCAATGACAATTACTGTACGATTCTTACATACTACATCAAGAGCATGTTTGATCATTTCTTCGGTTTCAGTGTCAATATGTGAGGTTGCTTCATCCATGATGATGATGGAAGGATTATAAACAATAGCTCTTGCGAGAGAGATTATTTGTTTTTCACCAGCACTCATGTTAACACCTGCTCTCGTGATTGGTTGGTTGATGCCTTCTTTAAATTTACTTAAGAAACGTTTACCACCAAGAGAGATAAGGATTTGTTCAATTTCTTCATCACTGACATCTTCTTTTCCAAAACGGATGTTACTAGCGATGGTACCTCTAACTAAGACTGGTTCTTGAAGGACTATACCGATGTGTTCACGGTATGTTCTTTTTGGATAAGTTCTAATATCTTTATCATCAACATAAATATTACCACACGGAATTTTCCCGTTTTCATCAAGATCATAAAAGCGGAGTAACAAGTTCATAAGGGTACTTTTACCACTTCCCGTATGTCCGACTAAACCAACAAACTGACCAGCCTTAATGTCAAAGCTTACGCCTTTTAATACATAGTCATTTTCTACATAGCTGAACCATACATTTTCAAATCTAACATCACCTTTATACTTGGGAATCATAAATTTGGTATCATCTTCAAGAGGAGCTTCAATTAATTTATGGATTCTTTCAATACGAACATGAGAGTGTTGAAACTCACCAATTTGAGTAAAGACAATAGAGATTGGTTCAATTATTTTTACTAGATATTCATTATAAGCATAGATTAAACCTGCACTAATAACAATACCACCAAAGGTTACTGATTGAATTCCAAAGTAAGCTACAACTAAAGTTGTGATTAAAGAACGTACTATGTTAATCATATTCCAACCAAGGGTAATACTTAATTTAACTTCCTTTAGTTGTTCTTTCTTATAAGTCATACTTATTTCATTGAACTCTTCAACGGTTTGATCTTTAAAGTTAAAGATTTGAAGAATGTGAATACCATTGATAATTTCATTGATTTTCGCTGTTAACATACTTCTTGCTTCATTAACGTTTTCGGCGGTTTTCTTTAACTTTTTAAGGTAGGCTTTAATCCAAATATAAACTAATGGATAGATTAAAAAGCTTAGTAACGCTAGGCGATAATCGAGATAGAACATACCAATATAAGCAAAGGTAAAGCTTAAAAAGGCATTAGCAAAAAGGTTAATTAATTGACGGTAAAGGATGATTAATCCATCAACATCTTGAGTAATTCTTGATGCGGTTTTTCCTGCTGGTTCTTTTTCAAATTCAGCTATTGGTAATCTTTCAACACTTAACATTGCTTTAGTTCTTCCATCTCTCGCAAGATAGTTTACCATCTTGTTGGTGGAGAAATGTTGAATAAACGTACACAAGATTGTTATCAGGGTTTTAATAAACAAGAGAACAATGAAGATAATTAAAGTTCTCATAATAGGTCGATAAAAACATACTACTTCACCTACTTGAAGTTTTGTGGCTTGATAGGTTTTGGTTTCATTTTTAGAAGTAATGGTTAAGGTATTTCCATTTACCTCTTTATGACCATCTATGATTTTTTCATTAATAAAGTAGAAATTAGTTTTAATGATAACAACACTAGCATCACTAATGACAATATCATCATCATTTAAGAATCGTTTTTGTTTATAGTAGTTTCCATTATAACTAAGGGTATTGTTAGTTTCTTGTTCGACTTGAGCCCAGTCATATTCAATTCCCATAATACAATCATCAAGGATTGTTTTTACAATTAGTGGTGAAACAAAATTTAAGGTTTGAACGATTACAATCATAATTAAACTAATTATTAAGTATCGTTTCTTTCCTTTAATAAACTTAAATAAACGCTTGTAATTATTCATAGATTTCACCTTTAATTTGTTTCAAATATTGTGATTTGTACCAATTGTCATAATTAATTAATTCTTGATGAGTACCAACACAAGATATTTGACCATCTTCCATTACTACAATTTTGTCAGCTTTAGCGATGGCTGAGAAACGATGAGCGACAATAATGTTTGTTTTACCACTTCTTGTTTGTTTTAATTTTTCAATGATTGTTGCTTCCGTTAAGGCATCAACTGCACTTAAGGAATCATCTAAAATGAGGATTTCTGGATTTTTAACCAAAGCTCTCGCAATAGAAAGTCTTTGACGTTGACCACCAGATAAAGAGCCACCAAGTTCTGATACTTGGGTTTTGTTACCATCGGGGAGTTGTACTAAATCTTTTGCGAAATCAGATACATATAAGGCAGTATTTAATTCTTGGCTTGAGGCATGAGGATTTCCAATTAAGATATTATCATCAATTGATCTTCTAAATAAGATATTGTTTTGAGGAACATAACCAACAAGTGAACGGACATCTTCAATCTTATATTTATTGATGTTGATACCATCAATTTCAATTTCACCACTTGTAGTATTAAATTCTCTTAATAATTGACGAATTAAAGTAGACTTACCGGCTCCTGTAGGTCCAACTATTCCAATCGTTTCACCCGCATTAATTGTTAGATTAATGTTTTTAATAACATCAAAGTCATCAAATGGGTATTTGAAAGATACATTCTTAAATTCTATCTTTTTAAATTTCATTACGCTGATTGGATCAACATCATCAGTAACTTTTGGTTCACGATCCATGATTTCAAAAAAGCGGTTGTCCGCAATCAAAATGTTACTAATGTTATTTAAGATATTACTAAGACCAATTAAAGGTCCATAAAGCATGGCAACATATAAAAGGAAAGTGACTAAATCACCAGGAGTAATCTTACTATAGATTACCATGTATGATCCAAGACCAATCGCAATAAAATATGCAATCGCATAAGTTAGTTCAAACATTGGAGTAAACATTGATTCAAACTTTAAGATTTTCCACCAAGAGTTAACATCGTTATCAATGGCAATTTTAGTCTTTTTAAAGTCTTGTTCTTCTACTCCATATGCTCTTACGACTTTGACACTTTCAATTGATTCAAGGACACTCTCAGTCATATTCGCATATATTTCATGATGTTTTTTATAATATCTTCTTTTCTTTTTTCTTAAGTAATTAAGAAAGAAGATTGCGAAAGGCATAAAAGCAACTGATGCTACCGTTAAAAGTGGATTAATTAGAATCATCATAATTACTGATGAGGTAATTAAAGCAATATAGTAAATTAAATTTTGGAGAAATGATGTCGCAAGAATTGTTAGATTTTGAAGGTCATTGGTTGCTCTTGCGATTAAATCACCTTTAGTATACTCTTCATATAGTTGAGCATCCATATCAAATAAATGGCTTAAATACTTTTCACGTAATTGATATGATAGAGTATGACCTAAACTATTAATATTATAATGGTAGATAATATTAACTAAATAAACACTAAATGGGACAAGAAAAAGTCCACATAGATAAAACACTAATTTGTAAATGGTAATTGTTCCCATAGCAATTTCATCAATCGCAAGTCCTAAGAACTTTGCAGGAACAACTGGCATTACTGATACAAACATTAAAGTTAAACAACATAAAAAGTATTTCCAAAAGTTTTCTTTAAAAAACCAACCAAGGTGTTTAAAGGCTTTAATCATTATCATCCCTCCTTTTAATTAGTGATATTATACTATTTTTTTGTAAAAAATAACAAGTTAATGCATTGTGAAAATAAAAGAAAAAATAACAATGGATAAACCATTGTTACTTAATTGATTTAATCATTTCCTGTTGGTAAGTAATGATACTTGCGACAGATAAATTTAGATGAGACATTGTGCTTAAAGTATCTTTTAAGTAGGCAATCTCTTTATTTAAAAATTCTTCATTTTGGTACAAATGTTCAAAATCATGTTTTTTAAAGTATTGATGAACTAGATAATTTCTAGTTTTTAAGACTTTTTCTAGTTTGTTTACTTCATCATCACTTAGGCGGTTCATCTCTCTAATATTGTGGATTATCTCACCCATCGTTTTGTGCTTTAACCCCATTGATTTATTTTCCGCGTCAATTACTAATTGATGATATCTTTCAATGGTAATTGCTTGTTCTTTGTCGAAAGCCTTTAAAACAATGTCATATTTTAACATTAAGAGGAGGTTGAATTCTAAGTATTGAGCATTTTCGATAATTTGTCCAACTAATTGATAAATTCTATTCATGGCTATTCCCACTTACGATGTTTTTTGAACCATTCAGTATCTTTTAAGATGGTATTATTATTACTACAATTAACCATTACAGCTTGGTCTTTTTTAGATGTTACAACAATATTACCATTCATAGAAGTAAATGATGATTGATCTTCGGTCGCAAGACTTGTTACATAAACTTTATCAGTGTACTTACATACACGAGAAATAAAGGCTTGGGTTGGAAACATGTTATCATCGATGTCTGTATATTCATCAGAACCTGCACAACAACATACACAAACGATTTTTGGTTTTATTACACTTAGTAAAGCATCATTTGATGAAGTCTTAGATCCATGGTGTCCAGCTTTAAATAGTTCAACTTCTGGTAGTTTGTTATTTTTTACTAATGCTTCTTCACCTTCTTTTTCAAGGTCACCTGTGAAAAGGAAATGTCTTGATCCTTGATTGATCATTAAACATACTGAGTTATTGTTTTCATCATTAGTGTTTTCTTCATAGAACTTATTGTATAGAATTTCTAGTTCAATTCCCTTTGATAGTTCATAGACTCTTTTAGCCCCATTTTCATTGTTATAGCACTCTAAAGCGGTATAATGTTTAGTTCCTTGCTTAACGAGATTTTCCCTCTTAGAAACGTAATCTTTGTATATTGTAGTGGTTTTAGTAGTACGTGGAAAGTCAATAATGGTATCTACCTTAAAATTGTCAAGTACTCCACTTCCTCCCTTTGGTCCCACAAAAGCAGAGATGTGATCTTTATCCCCATGGGTGGCAATTACATATTCTAACTTACCATCTTTAACGTATTGATTTAAATAGTTAGTTATGGTACTTGCACTTTCTTTAGTGGAGCCTGCATCAATTAAAATGTCAGTATCTCCCGCTTTAATGTAGATTGAATCCCCTGTGTTTTTAACTCCAAGTTCAAGGAAATGAATTGTTAAATCATCACTATTAATATTAGTTTGTTCTTCTTTTTTCTCAAACAAATTAGTGATCGATTTGAATACTTCAGGTTTTACAATGAAGAGAGCAACAACACAAATAACAACTAAAACAAATAGAATGATAAAAATTTTACTAGATGATTTTCTTCTTTTTTTAGCCACAATAATCCTTCCTTTCAATATTTCTTGTCCTTATATATTATACAATATTTAAGGGATTTTTGAGAGAATTTTGAGAAAAAAAATAAAAGTTAATCATATCAAATACTAAGATTGAAAAAATATGGTATAATAAGAGAGTATGAAAAGGAGATGATATTATGTATGCAAAAAATGCATGGGAAAAATACACAAATGAAAATTTAAATCAAGTTATGGATTTTTGTGAAGGATACAAAGCTTTCATTTCTAAATGCAAAACTGAAAGAGAATGTGTTAAAGAAGCTGAAAGAATTGCTTTAGAACATGGCTTTAAACCTCTTCATGAATTTAAAAGTTTAAAGAAAGGTGACAAGGTTTATGCAACAAATAAAGGGAAAAATATTGCTTTATTTGTAATTGGTAGTGAACCAATTGAAAAAGGACTACGTGTTTTAGGTGCTCACATCGATTCACCACGTCTTGATGTTAAACAAAACCCTTTATATGAAAGCCACAATTTCTGTCTTTTAGATACTCACTACTATGGTGGTATTAAAAAGTATCAATGGGTTACCATCCCTCTTGCGATTTACGGCGTTGTATGTAAGAAAGATGGAACTAAAGTTAATGTAATCATTGGTGAAGATGCAAGTGATCCTGTAGTTGGTATTAGTGATTTATTAATTCACTTATCAGGAGATCAAATGCAAAAGACAGCTGCAAAAGTTATTGAAGGTGAAGACCTTGATGTAACTCTTGGTAGTATGCCTCTTGAAGGTAGTGAAAAAGATGCGGTTAAAGCTAACATCTTAAAACTTCTTAAGGAAAAATATGATTTTGAAGAAGAAGATTTAATTAGTGCAGAATTTGAAATCGTTCCTGCTGGTGCTGCTCGTGACTATGGACTAGATCGTAGTATGATTGCTGGATATGGACATGACGACAGAGTTTGTGCTTACACTTCATTTAGAGCCGTTATTGATGCTACTGATGTAACTTATACTTCTTGTGCTATCCTTGTTGATAAAGAGGAAGTTGGATCTATTGGTGCAACAGGTGCTGAATCTAAGTTCTTTGAAAACACTATTGCAGAACTTGTAAATTTAACTACTGAATACTCAGAATTAAAAGTACGTCATGCAATGGAAAACACTAAGATGTTATCAAGTGATGTTTCTGCCGGATTTGATCCACTATTCGCAGGAGTAAACGACAGCAAGAATGCTGCATACCTTGGCAATGGTATTTGCTTTAACAAATATACAGGTGCAAGAGGTAAGAGTGGATGTAACGATGCTATGCCTGAATATTTCGCAGAAATCAGAAAAGTTATGGATGAAGCTAACGTAAACTTCCAAACAGCTGAACTTGGTAAAGTTGACCAAGGTGGAGGCGGTACTATCGCTTATATCTTAGGTAACTACAATATGAATGTAATTGATGCTGGTATTGCGGTACTAAACATGCATGCTCCAATGGAGATTGTTTCTAAAGTAGATGTTTATGAAGCATACCTTGCTTATAAAGCATTTGTAACAAAACTATAAAATACTATATATAATAAGGAAGACAATAATCGACAGGTTATTGTCTTTTTTGATAATGTTTTCATTTTTCATTTATTTGCTTTTAAGTGGGGTTTGGAGTATAATATCTTCCGGTGATCATATGAATGAAAATGTAGTAAAAAAGAAAAAATTTGAAATAGACATGTGTAGTGGAAATCTTTTCGCAAAGATTTTGATTTTCTCACTGCCTCTTGCCTTGATGGGAATCCTCCAGTTACTTTACAACACAGCTGATTTAATTGTTGTTGGTAACTTCTCTAATCAAGAAGGAGCCTTAGGAGCAGTTGGTTCTACTTCTTCCTTAATCAATTTAATTGTAAATTTATTTATGGGATTAAGTGTTGGAACTAATGTTGTAGTAGCTCGTCTTTATGGTGCAAAGGAGTTTGAAAGAGTTGGAAGAGTAGTTCACACTTCCATTTTTATAAGCTTTATCATTGGTGTAATTCTTGGAGTTATGGGCTTTTTTATGGCTGGTACCTTCCTTCATTTAATGCACAATGATTTAGAGTTATCAAAGATTTATTTACAAATATATTTTATTGGCATGCCATTTAATATGGTATATAACTTTGCAGCTGCTATTCTTAGAGCTGTTGGTGATACTAAACGACCTTTAATATTTTTAAGTGTCGCTGGTATTGTTAATATTGTTTTAAATTTATTCTTTGTTATTGTTTGTAAAATGGGAGTAGCTGGTGTTGCTATTGCAACGGTAATTTCTCAAGTAATTTCTTGTGTATTAATTATGTGGGCTCTTTTAAAGAGTAATGAAGCATATCGTTTTAGATTTAAAGAAATTGCTATTTATAAGAAAGAATTATGGGAAATTACTAAGATTGGACTTCCTGCTGGTATTCAAGGTTCCATCTTCTCTATTTCCAATGTTATAATTCAATCTTCAGTTAATATGTTTACTCCACAAAATGTTGTCATGGATGGTAATTCGGCAGCATCATCACTTGAAGGTTTTGTATATACCGCGATGAACTCAGTTTATCATGCTGCTCTTGCATTTACAGGACAAAATGTTGGTGCTAAAAATAAGAAAAACATTATTCAAGTAACCATTGATTCTTTAATCATTGTTACCATGATTGGCGTATTCATGGGAGGACTTACCTTTATTTTTGGTAAACAATTATTAAGAATTTATGTTAATACTCCTGATAAGATTAATGTTGGTTACATTAGACTTCATTATTTGTGTCTTCCATACTTCTTATGTGGAATAATGGATGTTATGGTTGGAGTCCTTCGTGGACTTGGATATTCAACAATTCCAATGATCGTTTCCATCATTGGTGTATGTGGATTTAGAATTGCTTGGATTTATCTTGTATTTAGACAAAATACCAACTACGTTGATTATAATGATTTACATCTACTTTATATTTCTTACCCAATATCTTGGATTGTTACTTTCGCAATTCATCTTCTTACATATTTTATTGTATCAAGAAAAGTATTTAATGCCTTTAGAGAAAATAAAACAGATATTGAAGTAGCCGCATAAAATTAAAATAAAAGCCTATAATGGTGAAATGAATTTCATTTCATTCTTATAGGCTTTTTTTGTTAAAGATTAATCGTAATTATATTATCTTTATTTATACTATTTTCATCAATTACTTGTGGACCATTTCCATCATTTAAGTCATATTCATAAACAATTACTATTTTATACTCACCACTTGGAATATCCGTAAATCTAAATTCACCAGTAGTGGTACCATCATCATTTTGTTTTACATTTTGTAAGTCATTAAGTGATGCAAGTTTCATATCGTTTTGATATAGGTCAATACTCTTTATTTTTAGAAGATTTTCTACATCATTGATTACTAAGAAACCAATAATTTTATTATCTATTGGAAGAATTCCTGAGATTGAAAGAGTTGGAATCTCTTTTGATGTAGTTTTAATTGTGGTAACAATGGTTCTTGTTTCTTTTTTTGTTCCACTTATATTAAATTCATAAGTACTAACAATTTCATATTCGGTATTTGATTGAAGGTTTGTAAAACTTAATGTTAGATTGTTTCCAAGTTTAGTTGTGATTAAACTACCATCTTTATAAAGTTCTACTTTTACAACGTTACCTTTTAGGTTAGCATTCTTCTTAAGATTAATGGTTATCTCATCAGTGGTTGTAGAAATATTATCATAAGTATATCCATCAGCTGTATTAAATGATTCCTTATGTAAGACATTACCTCTTTTACCAGTTCCATCTAGTAAATCATAGATACCAACAATAATTAAATAGTAAGTTGATCCATAATTTAAATTATCATATGTAATTTCATTTAAGCCAATCTTTAGCTTAGTTATCTTTTGAATGTTATTTCCATCATATAAATATGCATTAAGACCTGTTTGAGAATTAATTAGATTATCTTCATCTGTAACGGTAAAGCTAAATCTTACTGAATTGCTTTCCTTTAAAGTATTAAAGTTAATTACTTCAGGATGATTTTCATAAGCTACGCCAATTTTTATGGTTTGGTTACCATCAAAACGAGCATTCTTGATAGCTTCATCATCAATGTACTTTATTGCATTAATAGTTATTTCTTCAATTCCGGAAGTACTTCTTGCGTTATACCTTACAAGGATTTGTTCTGAATTTGAGCCTTCGAGGAATTCAGATATTTGATATTTTTTATTATTTAATGTGAATGAAAGAATTTCATATTCTTTTGGATTTTCAAGTTTTATTGTAATGATAATACTTTCATTCTTTTTAGCATAACAAGATATGCCTGGAATTTTAACGATGCCAATTTCATCAATGATATCTTCTTCAATTGTTCCTGCAAGATTTTTTCTTGCTTTATGGTTTTGATTTGTGATTTCATTGTGAGCGGTCATTTCTTTATATGTTGGGATATCACGATTTATCGAAGCAGGGGAAATTAAATTAACGGTAACAAGAAGGATTATAATTACTGATAGACTAGCAAGTGCAAAAATTAAAGGGCGTTTTTGGATAGGTTTATGTTCTTTTTTAGTGGGTTTAATCCCAATGGTTCTTTTAACTTCTTCGATATTATCGGTTTTACTAGATAAATCTTCAAGAAAGCCTTCTCTTAGTTTTCTAAACTTATCTCCCATATTATAGTTCCTCCATTATCTTTTTTAGTCTATCCAGTGACAATTTGTATTTTGTACTAATGTATCTTGGAGTTTTATCCATGATTTTTGCGATATCCTTAAATTGATATCCAAAAACTACATGGTAAACAATTATATCTTTTGCTTCTTGTTCAAAATTTTCTGATAATATTTCATCATATTTTCCCAGCCCATGATATGATTCATCAGGAGCTTTTTCGACTCTTTCATTATCGTTTACAAAATGATTTTCCTTAACTAAATCTCTTGTAACATAATTTTTGGCTAAGTTTTTAGCAATCGTTAAGATCCAATATTTAAAGTTTCCCCCATTATATTGTTCAATCTTATTATATACCGTTAGAAAGGTATCTTGTAATAATCTTGATGTGGCATCAGCATTTTTTACTATTTGATATATAACATAATATACTAATCGTTTATATTCGTTATATAAGGCTTCAAATGCTTCTTCATCTTTTTCTTTGATTAGTTCAATTTGCTTTTTATTCATAAATTCTCCTCATAATACAAGCATTCAACATAACACTTAATTTAACTTTATTTTTTTCTCTTTTTGATAAGACACAAAAAATGGGGTTTAGTGTCATGTAAAGTGACAAATTTTGTCCTTTTTTTCTTGTATTACTGATTTCCTATAGTTTATAAACTAACAAAACAATAACTATAGTTGTTTATCTAGTTCATTTTCAACATATTTAAATTTCTTAATTTTAGGCTTTTTGATGATGTTTCCTCTAAATACTACCATGTAAGGTTGTCTTAAAGCGGTAATATCTTCTAGAGGATTTTTATCAACGATTAATAAATCGCATGATTTATTTTCTTCAACACTACCAGTTTCTTGATCGATCCCCGCAATAATTGCATTTCCAAGGGTTGCATGGTAGATGGCTTCTCTATTATCATTTTTTACATACTTAATGAAGTAAGCTAGTTCTCTCCATGTATCATAGTGGGTAACAAAAGGACACGCGGTATCGGTACCAAGACCAACCTTAATGTCATTTTCTAGACATGCGATTGAAGCCGATACGATACCTTCAAATACAACATTGCCATTGTACTTTGTAAGTTCAGTCGCATGAGAAATTGATTCATCAAATTTTGCGAGAGGAATGGCAGGAGAAATGGTGGTAATTAATGATGCATTTCTTTCTTTAAAAAGATTAATGATTTCATCTGTTAACTTTGCACCATGTTCAATTGTGTCTACACCATTTTCTAAAGCAAGTTTAACCCCAAGTGGTGACTCAACATGGGCTGCAACTTTATATCCTAATTCATGAGCTCTATCACATGCGGCTTTAATAATTTCTGGACTCATCTTTAGTTCTCCAGGTTCACCTTTTTTCTTAGCATCAAGAACTCCACCAGTAATCATTAATTTAATTAAATCAGGTTTAGTTTCACTGATTTTATTAATGTAGGAAATAGCTGAATCAACATCAGTGGCTTCATAAGCAAGTACTCCTGCCATATGACCACCAGGAACTGAAAGGGCCATGTTAGATGCTAAAATTCTTGGGCCTTTTAGTTTTCCTTTATTGATGTTATCACGAATAGTTGAATCAATATTAGATAGGCCTCCTACCGTTCTAATGGTAGTAACTCCACTCATTAACTCAAGTTTTGCGAAAGAAGCACATAATCTATACACAATGTATCTTGTTAACTTACAAGATAATAGTTTATTTACACTTTCTTTATTTTGTTTACTTGTATCTTTAGGCATTCCTGATCCAGGTAGATGGACATGCATATTGATTAATCCTGGTAATACATACTTATTTTGTAAGTCTATTACTTTAATATTTGATAAAGGCTCATTGGTAATCTTACTTATTTTTCCATCTTCAACAATAATGGAGTATCCACTTAGTGGTTCCATATTTTTGGTTCCATTTAAAATTATACAATTGGTTAACGCATATTTCATATATTACACCTCTTTTTTATATATTATAATACAAACCATGATAAATTGCAAATCTATAAAAATGAATTTTTAAAAAAACGATTATAGAAAATAGATTCTATAATCGTTATTTATTTTAGGCTATTTTAACTATTTTAATTCAGCGAAGTATTTAATAGTTCTAACCATTTGAGATGTATATGAATTTTCATTATCATACCAAGAAACAACTTGAACTTGATATAGGTTATCAGTTAGTTTGATTACCATAGTTTGAGTTGCATCAAATAATGAACCATATCTGATACCAATAATATCGCTAGATACTAGAGGTTCTTCAGTATATCCAAATGATTCAGAAGATTGAGCTTTCATTGCTGCGTTTACAGCGTCAACTGTAACTTCTTTGTCTGATTTAACAACAGCAACAAGGATAGTTGTAGATCCTGTAGGAACTGGAACACGTTGAGCTGAACCAATTAGTTTACCATTTAATTCAGGAATAACAAGACCGATTGCTTTTGCAGCACCAGTTGAGTTAGGAACGATATTAACAGCTGCAGCTCTTGCTCTTCTTAAATCACCTTTTCTGTGTGGTCCATCAAGAACCATTTGGTCACCTGTATAAGCATGAACAGTTGTCATAATACCAGATTGAATTGGGAATGCATCGTTTAATGCTTTAGTCATTGGAGCTAAGCAGTTAGTTGTGCATGATGCAGCAGAGATAATTTGATCTTCTGGAGTTAAAGTTTCATGGTTAACGTTGAAAACGATAGTCTTTAGATCTTTGCCGGCAGGAGCAGAGATAACAACTTTCTTAGCACCAGCATTGATATGAGCCATTGATTTTTCTTTAGAAGTATAGAATCCAGTACATTCTAATACTACATCAACGCCTAATTCTTTCCATGGGCAGTTGTTTGCATCTTTTTCTGCATAAATTGTGATTTCTTTTCCAGCAACAACGATTGAATTTTCTTTAGCAACAACTTGGTCAGCTAATTCATATCTTCCTTGTGCTGAATCATATTTTAATAAGTGTGCTAACATCTCAGGTGATGTTAAATCATTGATGGCAACGATTTCGTACTTGTCATCATTAAACATTTGTCTAAAAGCTAGACGGCCAATACGGCCAAAGCCATTAATAGCTACTTTTACAGCCATAATCTATTTCTCCTTTTTATATTTAATTTATTGGTTTGTTTTACACCTATATTATTATACCACATTTTTCTAGTAATTACAATCTTTTTAAAATATTTTTTATATTTTTGTATCGATTGGTTTTAATAGATTTTACTTCCATTTGTGACTTCCCTAGTTTGCCACTTGTTTTTTAATTTTTAATCTATTTTTAAAAATATAACATTGATTTTAATAAAGTAAAA
>CAKPAZ010000027.1 GCA_934133195.1 uncultured Bacilli bacterium
ATTACAATCTTTTTAAAATATTTTTTATATTTTTGTATCGATTGGTTTTAATAGATTTTACTTCCATTTGTGACTTCTTGATCTGGTTTTAATAATACACAGCCATTTTCTGTTTCAACTCCAAGAACTCTTACTTCACTTTTTACATCACCTATACGGATGGGTTCAAAGTTTGTTACCACAATTACTCGTCTGCCTATTAGGTCTTCTTCTTTATATAAAGTAGTAAGTTGAGCTGATGAGTATTTAATTCCAAGTTCACTACCTAAATCAATAGTTAGTTTATATGCAGGAATTCTGGCTCTTTTATTAATTGATACATTTGTTATTGTACCTACACGCATTTCAACTTTATCAAAATCTTCTACAGTTATCATTAATTTTCCTTCTTTCTATTTTTTTGTGCAAGATATAAACAGTTATCTAAATCTTCATCTTTATAAAAATAATCGGTAATTAATTTTTCTGGTCCATATTTAAGATCATAATCATATTCTTCCTTAGTTATCGGCATAACTTGATAGCACATGCATTTCTTAGTTAAACCAAGTTTGGCGACTAAGATTTTAGTATTCGGCATGACTTCCGGGAATAAGATTAAGGTACTTACCATATCAGAATCTTCATATTCATAGTAAATATCATGACCATAACAAACAAAAGTATTAGTCATTCTCGCAAACTCTGCAGTATTCATTAAGGCATTTAGATAGAACATCCATTCTGAGTCTTCTTTTGATACTTTGATATCTTTATCAAAGAATATCATATATTCATTACGATCAATCTTTCGATAGTTTTTTTCAGGAAGTTTGAAATCAGATTCTCCCATTGTTATTAGTTTATTAAAAGGAAATTCTTCTGTTGGTTCTAAATATAAAACATCAATATGAACATCATCATTATCAACAACACCATGAAGGACGGTTTCACATTTTTGATGAAAGTTCTTTTCAATATGTTTTATAAATCTTCTCATTTCATTTACTTTCATTGTTCAATCTCCTCGTTTTCTTGATTATTTAATTTTGTACTTATATTTTACCACATCTTTGATGTTTTTAGTAGAATTATAGTTTATAAAAATAAAAGTTAATGTTTAAGGAGTTAAATTCTTAACTATCAACTATATTAATTATTTATGATATACTTGGTTCTAGTTTTTGTTGTTTAGTTTTTACTATACGAGTTATTTCAAATGGAAGATACACTAAAGATACAATTAAGAGGTAACCAAAATAAACAAAAATCATTAGTAGAGGATAAAAGTTTGCTTGGCCTATTTTAACACTTAAGTTGGTAAGAGGAGTTAAGAAAGGTAGCGTTTCACAAGCAACTTTAGGATCAAACATAAATAGATAATTAGCTTTAAAATCGTTATTGTCTAGTTTTATCGCAAGGTTATTAAATATTATTCCTAGGATTAAGACAAAAACAAAGTAACAACTAAAACCTATGATTGCATCACGATATGATCTTCTATCAATCTTAGGGAAGATTCCAAGAGTTAATGAAAGTATTGGAACTACAACAACATTGGTATGTTCATAGATAAAATGGAGATTCCATACTTCTAGAATGTTATTACCATTAACATCTGGTACTAGAAGGGCAATGGATGCACCAACCATATTTACTAAAAAGTTAAAATTAAAGATAAATCTATTTTTGGTAATTAAGGCTATTAACATTAAGTATGAAGCAAGATTACATAGTTGTAGAGGTAATCGTTTAATATTTATGGTAAGTGAAAACATTGAATTATATTGGAATAATACAGCAAGAGCTAGTACTAAGCATAAAATATATTTTGATTCCTCACTTTTATTTCTAAAGATTAACCATAAGACTATTATCTTGGATACCAAATAGATAATCCAAACAATATGAAGAAAACTAAACTTATCAAATAAGATATGACCAAAGCCACCGGTTAAGACTTGAGGTATGTAGATTGGCATCATTTGGATAAGTAAGCATAGTAAGATTATACCTGTATTAAGTGGTTCATGATAATCTTTAATATTAATTAAGTGTTTATCAATAAAGATTATTTTTAAACATAAAGTTATGACTAAAATCCATTGAATTGAAAAGATAATTCCTCTAAAGGTTTCATTCAACATTAAGGCTTTAAATGAATCTGAGACTCCTCTTGTTGTATATAGACCTCTTCCATTTGGACTTAAGTAGTATTCCATAAAGTCATTATAGAAAAACATTGAAATGAATGTCCAAGGTAGTACCCAAAACATGGCGATATTTTTAAATACTCGATTATCAAAGAAGGCAACTACCATCATTACCACGGGATTAACCGCGAGCATTATTCTTATGATGCAATGCCATTTATTGACAATACCTAAATCTTCAGGATTTGATACACTTTTAATTAAGCCATCTGGTAAAAGAATGGTAAGAAAAGTAATTACCAAATATCCAATTGTTAAAATTTTTGTTATCCTATTTATTAACTTTGATGAATGTTTTTTATTCAAAAAGATGAATAAAACCGTAATCATCGATGTGATTAAGATTGATAAAATCAGTGCTATAACCATATTTTTCCTCGTTTCCTTTTTTTAGATTATATCAAATATCTGTTTTTATTACAAGACTTAATACGGTAAGTAGCATATTTAAGGTAGTCAAATGCATAAAAAACAGTTATAGATACTCTATAACTGCTTTTTTTGATCAGATTTTCTTTTTATAGTCCAAAGAATATTTCAAAAGTGAATGAAGCATCAACTGTTGATTGTATAACAATAAAATATGTATCTGCAGTTGTTCTTTCACCTAAATCTTCAACTAAATGTCTGTTGGTGTCATAAATTCTATAAGTGATACCTTCTACATCGATTGTATCAATCCAGCCACCTTCTTCACCTTCAGTCACGTCTGGTAAATTAACAGCAAGATAAATTGTTTCTCCTGCTTTAATGCTTCCTGAATATTTAAATTCATTGTCATTTTCTTTTGTCATAAGTTTAGTTAAATTTATTCCACAATCATCGCACATTCCAGTTTTATTAAAGTCATCAGTGTGTGTATGGTAGTTAGTTTCAGTAATGGTTCCTTCTGCGACAAGTTTGGAAGAAATGCGAATTACAAATGTCATTCCTACTTCTAATTTCATATCTTCAGTTAATAGGAATTTAACAGTTGCTTTAGTACCTGGCATTACTACATCTTCACCATCATTTAGTAAAAGGTATGCAGATTTGTCAATTACATATGATACATTGTTATCATTAGCGTATGCATAAAGATATAATTGATACTTTGATTGATTAAGTAGTGGAGTTCTTCTTCCGCTTTCTTCTGTTGATTTTACGGAAATATCAGCAGTAATTAGATTTGCAAAATTTAAACTATCTTTATCATAAATTAAATCACCACATTTAATATTTTCTTTAGTAGCACCAGTTATAAGGATTCCTACTTCGTCACCTCTTGTAGCAACTTCTATTTGTCTTCTGAATTGTTCAATTTTTGTAGCAATTACTGTCTCTTCAGTGCTAGAAATAACGTATTCTTCATTCACTCTAACTGTACCACGAGAAATAACGCCAGAAATTACTAATCCCTTACCTGAGATTGTAAACACGTCTTGAATTGCCATATAAAATGGTTGATCATCATATACATAGAAAGTTACATTTTTACTTACATCAGTTATGTCCAATGCATAGTTATCATCATCGACATAAAGTGAAGTAATTTTTTTAGTTTGAGAACCAAGCACTAATTCCTCATTTACTACTAAATTAACTTTTTCTTCTGTAACCACACCATTTGTTTCATTTAATGAGCTGATAATTGTATTATCTAAAAGTGTGCTTTCTGGAATTTCAAAATATAAACTCTCTGGTAAAGTTAGAACTTTTCTATCAATTTTTAAAGTTTCTTCTTTAGTTACTTCTTTCCATTCTGGAGTTGATTCAACGTGAATTTTAACGGTGTATGTTCCCACATTGATAGGAGCAACTTCACTATATTCATTACTATCTTCTGATGCTAATTTATAAGTAATAGTAATTTTTCCTGTACCATTTGTGATGATATCTTCTAAAGCAATCGTAAATGCTACACCATCATATGTTTTGTTTAAAGCAGTTCCTTCTTTAAGTTTTATCTCATTTTCTTTTGCTTCAAGCATTGGGATTTCTTCAGTTTTGGTTTCTCCACATTTTGAACATGTATAAGTCTTTTCACCTTTTTCCGTATATGTTGGTTCTTTTGTTACAACGCCTTCATCAAAAGCGTGAGTATGATCAAGCTTAGGTATTTTTTCCGTTTTAGTTTTACCACATTTTGTACAAGTATAAATTATTTCACCTTCTTTTTCTTCAGTAGGTTCTACTTTTACTACGCCTTCATCAAAAGCATGAGTATGAACTAATTTATTAATTTTTTCTGTTTTTTCATATTTACAAATAGTACAAGTATAAACTTTTTCGCCTTCTTTTTCTTCGGTTGCTTCTACTTTTACTACACCTTTATCAAAAGTATGTTTTTCTTTTGTTGATATATCATCGTGTTTTTTAGTTGTACAAACATGCCAATGATATTCAGCATCATTTTCCCAATTTTCTGAGAAAACATGTTTTTTCTTACATGATACAGAGAATAATCCTACAAGTGATAACGCTACAACTAAAATAACAAGTTTAAATGTTTTTACTTTTTTCATAGTTTTTTCCTTTCTTCATTTTATAAAGTACCAAGGATGGCGATTAAATAATCAGGTTTTACGCTTTCATAAAAGAAGGTATCTATGATGCCTGCTTTTTTCGCCATCTGGACTTTTTCAGCTATTTCTGGATCCGAATTATGATCACAATATAAGGCTATTTTAATGTCTTTGAGCAGTTTCCTTATATTACTTACGATGTTTAATCTTTTAATTATTGATGTTGTATCACCCCTTGTAACATCCATAAATAAGATATCCGCATTTAAAGAGTAACAATCATTGATAATACTATTTTCATCTTGTTTAATTGATTTAACTACTAAAAAGTTACTATTTTTAGATAGTTCCAACGATAAGGCTTCGGACAAAAATGAATTACCTGCTGCTATTACAATCCTTCTCATTATCAATTCTCCTTATTTAATGTGATTAAAATTAATCCAATAATATTTTATCAAATGTTATTTTTTTAAACAATACCCATATGGCTACTTTTTGAGGTATAAAAAAAAGTAATGTAAAGAATTCTGGGCAAAATACAAGCTGTAAAGAATTTTGGGCATATGCCCAGAATTTTTGAAAGGTATTTTTTTTAATTAAGTAATTATTATTTTACTATAATTCTTATGCATCTAAAAATAGGCAAACAGAATTGATAACACAAATTTCTATTGATTTGAAAATATATCATTGAAAATAATATAATTTTTTCAATTAACTAAAAATAAAGGCTTATTCAAGAAAATTTGAATAAGCCTTTTGGGTTCTTTGTTCTGTAAAATATTTTATAATTTTTTTGCCCAGAATTCTTTACAGAGCCTAAAAAAACACCGCATAATAGTGGTGTTTAAATATCATCATCAGTTCTTTCAATTATCACAATTCCGGATTCTCTCGCTCTAACTGCAAGTTCCGTTCTGCTTCTAAATCCCGTTTTATCAAGCATACTGGCAATATGTTTTTTGACAGCTGCTGCGGAAATATGAAGTTTTTCACCAATTTCTGTATTAGTGTATCCTCCTGTTACTTCTCTTAATACTTCAAGTTCACGTTTTGTAAGTTCTGTGTTAAAGGTAAGACCAATAGGAGTTCTTTGAATTGTCAACGGATAAATTGTATTACCTTCCATTACTTGAGTCATAACGTCAATAATTTTTTCTTTGCTTGTTTCTTTATACCAAAATCCTTCAATGCCTATTTTTTTAGCCCTATCAATATAACTACACTCTGGCATCGATGTAACAATAATAATTTTAATATTTGGATGTTTTTCTTTTATTTTTTTTGCGGCATCAAGCCCACTTGCACCATTAGATGTAACCACATCCATTAGAATTAAATCAATGTTTTCTTTAAGACAGTATATGTCCGCAACACTCGCATTGTCAATGGAAACAGCTAAAATAAAGTTTTCTGATGTATTAATAAATTGTTCAAATAATTGACGAGGCATAGCTTGATCTTCTACGACCATTACACGATATTTATTATTATTCATCATCTTGCTCCTTTAAAAGTTTGATTTCAAGTTTAAATTTAGGTAGCGATTTTATTATCATTACTCCATGTTCTCTTTCGACAATGGTTCTGAGGGCAGAAAGGCCACCACCTTCAGTAATTTTATGTTGGGGAGGAAAGCCATCATTAGTTATTGTTATTATGAATGATGTATTAGATGAAATTATTTCTACTTGCATATTCTTTCCTTTCGCATGGCTAACGGTATTGGTTAGACATTCATGTATAGCAACAAGGAGAATTTTTTCATTTACACTACCACTTTCAAATACATTACCTTTTATTTTGATGTCTACTCCTACATCTTTACCTACATTAATTAATAAATCAACATTATTTACGTTTTTTTCTTCTTTATAAAGAAAAATATCTAAAATTTGATTCCATTCATTGACTAATTCGTTAACATCTAGACTAGTTGGTTCATTTAATCTTTTTTTGGTGATCAATAGTAGTTTTCCTAGTTGGTCATGAATCGACATTTTCGCATTAAGTATTTCTTTTTCTTTAGTATATTCTAAGATATTCTCTGAATATTTTTTCATTCTTAGATTAATTATTTCTAATGTTTTATTCTTTTCTTTATATGTTTTTGTTAATTTATACAACTCAGTAATGTTGGTAGCAATAAGTTCATAAACAACTTTTTTATTGATATGGTGAACATACTGTTTAAAAGTATAAACTAAATCATCAAAAATAACAACTAAAGCGTCTTCATTAATTATCGTGACATTTTCTAAAACTTTATTGTTTTGAAGATTATCATAAAAAGTTAGACCATTTAATAATGCATGACCAACAATTTTGATTGATAGTTCATTCATCTCTTCATTAATTAAAAGTGGTAATCCTTTTTCATCATAGAATGATACCCCAAGAGGTAATTTATCAAAGCTTTCTTTTACCGACATTTCCGATAAATGATTTAATGAGTAATTTTTAATGAGAATGAAATAAATAGTTAGTTGAATAACTATTACAGCTGCTGCAACAATAAAAGTCCATAGAGGAACTTTATCAATAACATCACTTGATTTAAATTCAAATAAAACAAATAACAATAGGTAAATAAAATTAGTTATAACAAGTGCTATACTCCATATTTGTAAACTTATTCTGAAGTTTTTGATAATACTTATAAATGTATTCCAAATACTAATTAAAAGAAAAAAGACAAATAAGATAATTATGATTCTTTGAACTATGAAGGGAGTTTCAATAAATGTCATTTTTCATCCCCCCTTTTAAAAGTTAGCGTTACATAGGTGGTTTCATCATTAGTTGTAACATTTAGTTTCCCATTGTTTTTGGTTAATTCTTGATTAAATAATGTTGGGTCAGGAATCTTATTAGCGTTATCCATTACTATTCTAATGTGTACCTCTACTTTATTCACTGTAATATGGATTAGACATGCATTGATGGTTGGGTAGGCATCCATAATACAAGCCTTAAAAATTGTAAGTATTAAGATAGTTTGCTCTGAACCTAAGTCACAATCATCATATGAAATTAGAGATGTTAATACATCACAATCATTTAGATAATATAAACATTCTTTTATTGATAATGCTAATTCACTTAAAGATATTAGATTATTCCTTTTTGATAATAAAGCTAGATTACTTTTTCTTTTAATGTAGGCAGTAAGAAATGAACAAAACTTTAATTCCGCTATTGTTAAGTTTGGTTTAGAAATATATGATTTAACAAGTTTAACATCTTCATTAATTAGATTATTAATATAATCATATATTTTATTTTGTTCTTCTACTTTGATTTTCTTTTCATTTAACTCATTTTCAGCTTTTAGGATTTCATTTTCTTCTGATAATAATTCATTAATTTCCTCTAGTTTTTTGTTATATTCATTTATTGTTTTTATGTACTCTAACCAAAGAACTCTACCGCCTAGGATTTTAGCAGACTTAAGAATGATATTTTTATTAATATTTACTTGTTTATCTGTACATTCATTAATTTGTTTAGGGGTAAAGTTTAAAGTGTTATTCGATTTGTAAATAATTTTATTTTGATTATCAACTAACACTGCTGATGTATGTGAATTACTAAAATATAGATTATAGTTTTTATTGGTTGGAATTAAACCAATCCAAACACAGCTTTCAAATATAGCAATAAAAGTCATTGATAAAAGTTCAGGGATCTTGAAAGATTGAAAATTTAAGATGAAGCCTAAAATACATATAGTTAATCCCATTATAAATGTCAATATCGGAACCCATACTCTTTTTTTACATGTAGCTGTATGACACTTGACGGAAAGAATAACAATAAAAAGAAAGGTAGTTAGGATAATCCAACCAATTGTAATGTAATATATTATTTCATGATTATACTTTTCATGGAAATTATTTATACCATTTGGAAAAGAAAAAGCTAGTTCATGCAAATCATTAGTTAGAATTAAGATAATTAAGATAATTGAAGGCACAAATAAAAGATAGTTTTTTAATGGTACTCTTTTATTATCTTTTTGTTCAATTCCAAACATGGAAATTATCCCAAAAATTGGAATTAAACATTGTGGAACATAATATAAATACCATAAATATCTGGCTGCGGTACTATCATCTGGGAAAAAATCATACTTAATAAATCTAATCGTTAGCCAAAATAAGATTAAGAAACTACATATCATCATGTTAACTCTTACAAAGCGTTGAACTAAACGATATTTTACATATAATGTCCAAGCAATAATCAAACAAAAGAAGATAAAGTTTGCGAGCATGGAAAAGAGATTTTTCCAAAAAGGCTGAAGACTTGCATCAAAATATTGAAATATTCCTGCACAAATAAGAAAGAAAATAACAAAAATTATATATAACTTATCTTTCAGTTGTTTCATTATCACTCACTCCTTTCACTATTCTTTTTCAATATTTTAGCATATTTTATTTTTATTTACAATCCATTAGATATTATGAAAAAGACTAGTTCTTGGAAACTAGTCTTTGATTAATTTTAAATCCACCATTTGGGTGTTAACTCACCTAAAGTTATTACTTCTTTGTTTTCATAATCTAACATGATTTCAATTTCTTGATAATTATTTGGCATAAGTTGAACCATTAGTTCTCGGCAAGCACCACAAGGGGCTCCTAATACTTGTCCATTAGAACCTAAGGCGATAACAGCTTGAATTTCACTTTCTCCTGATGTTATCATATTAAAGATAGCGTTTCTTTCTGCACAGATGCCAAGAGTGCAAGCTGTATCAACACATACTCCGGTGTAGATTTTGCCGGATTTTGAAAGGATTGCGGACGCAACTCCTCCTGCTTCGACCATTTCCGAAATTTTTCTTGGATTTAAGACTTTTTTGGCTTCATTATATAATTTATCCCATATGTCATTCATTTTCATTTTCTCCTTATATTAAGAAAGGCACAGATGATATTTCTATCAATTGTGCCTTTTTTGGTTTTATAGATTATCACAAATTGTATCTACAATTGTGTCTGTTGCATCTTCTCCATATGCCCAAACCATAATGCCAAGTCCATTTGCTTTCGCATACTTACATTTTTCTTCGATAGCCTTTTTACTATCAAATGTAATGAAGACATTATCTTTTGAACTATAAAGATATGAACCAACAAATTTATTAGAATCGTTATATTCATCATATTGTTTGAAGGCACCTGATGCAATCAATGCTTGAATACCTGTATAGTAGATAGTACCAGAATTCCATGTAATGCTTTGACCAGGTAGGTCATAACCACTTACTTGTCCTAAAGTACCATTTACACCAAGGGCAGGGTATTTAGCTGTTTGGTCAACTGTACCAGTAATATTGTATGCTTTACCATAAGCTGCAGAGCCAATGATTATTTTGTTTTTATCAAGGCCAAGACCTGTAAAGTAAGTTACACCATAGTCAACAGCAAATTTATAACTATAACTATTTGAAGGAATATGAAGATGTGAAAGATGTGATGTTGAACCTGATTTATTTAAGTCATAGCTCATCATATTTACATAATCACAATAATCATTGATACCACCAACAGAGCCAGAGTATCTTCCATCATAGTCATATCTGTCAACTCCCCAATAAGTTGAAGGAGCAGCGATAGATAAGATATAGTTACTACCATCTGGATCTTGGATACTATTTAGTTTATTACGTAAATCACGTAATAGTTTATTTAAGTTTGTACGGTCAATTTCCGTTGTAAATCCACTTAAACCAGAGGTTCCAGGGAATTCCCAGTCAACATCTATACCATCAAAGTTATATCTTTGAACTAATGAAACAACGCTATTTACAAATGCTTGTCTTGTTTCATCATTGTTACAAAGTTGAACCATTGCTTGAAGAGGGGCTTTATTTGCACCATCAATTACAAGTAAAACACGAATACCATAATTTTTTAGTTTCATTACTTCTTCAAGGTATAAAGCATTTAGAGTAAGTGATCCATCACTTTGAGGAACAGCAAATGCATAGTAAACCATATCCATATGATTTTTAAATTTATCAGAGAATAAAGTTTTATTAGCTTTGTATCTTTCATTATACTTCATATATGAAGATGCAGAACCAACAGCGAAATATACTGATTTTGGATTTGTCATTGTGTCAAATAATACTGGATTAATTGTGATAGTTTTAGAATATTCAGTTGTTACACCATTTTCTAAAACATAAACAGTAATCGTAACTTGTTGTTTTTGATGAGTTTGATACATTCTGTTTGTATATCCACGGTTACCATCAATTGTATATAGATTTGGATTACTACTCTTCCAAGTTAGAGTCTTAAGACCCATATATGATGGAAGTTCATCAATTGTATTTGAAGTTACGACATCACTTACATAGTCTAAAGGATCAGTGTATGTTTTTTCTTCAAATTTAGCATATAAAGTAGTATCACTTGTAATTGTAATTGTTTCATAAATTGAACCAGTGAAATCAGCATTGTCATACCATCCAATAAATGTATAACCAGTTTTAGTTAATTTAGGTAGTGTTATTACGGCACCTTCAATTACATCTTTTTCATATGTGAAAGAATCAGCACCTTCAGCAACTAAATTTAAAGTATGATATTTAATTTCAACTTTACTGAATGTAACTTTTAGGTTTACTGAACCAGCTTCTAATGTACTTGGATCAACAGCGAAAGTAACAATGTCACCAAGTTGAAGATTTAAATCCAAGAATTTTTGGTAAGTTCCAGTACTTTCATTCTTATATGATAAGAATAAATAGTCATAAGCTTTTGTAAGTGATTTGCCTTCAGCCGCAATTTCACTTATTACATAGACATTACCACTCTTTACCACCGCAACTTTATACCAATATAATGAAGCCCCAATACCAACACCACTCTTGAATAGTTCTAGACCTTCATAAGTTCCAAAGCCATCAGTTACATCTTGAGTGTTATAAGCATTAACATATATTGATTTAGGACCAGTCATTGGAATTACCTCTTCTTTTTCATATCCACAAGTTTCACAAGTATAAACCTTAGTTCCATTTGTAGTTTCGGTTGCTTCTTTAGTAACACGACCAGCATCAAAGTTATGATCTGCTTTAGCATCTACTACATCATGTCCACATGTTGATTTGTGGAAATGAGATGTTTCATCATATGACCAGGCACTTTCAAATTTATGAGTATGTGGTAGTTTTGCGATTGCTTCACGTTTTTCGGCCTTACATACAGTACATGTGTATTTCATTACGCCTTCTTTTTCTTCGGTTGCTGGAGTTTCTACTACACCTTTATCATATGTGTGGTTAGCTCTTGCGTCTACCACATCATGTCCACATGTTGATTTGTGGAAGTGAGTTGTTTCATCATATGACCAGGTACTTTCAAATTTATGAGTATGTGGTAGTTTTGCGATTGATTCTGATTTTTCATATCCACAAGTTTCACAAGTATAAATTTTGATACCTTCTTCGGTTTCGGTTGCTTCTTTAGTAATGCGACCACTATCAAAGTTATGGTTTTCTTGATCACTTACTACATCATGTCCACATGTTGATTTATGGAAGTGTGTTGTTTCATCATATGACCATACTGTTTCAAATTTATGAGTATGAGGTAGTTTTTCGATTGGTTCTCTTTTTTCTGCCTTACATACTGTACATGTGTATTTCATTACCCCTTCAGCTTCTTCGGTTGCTGGAGTTTCTACTACACCTTCATCAAAAGTGTGTTCTTCTTTATCACTTACTACATCATGTCCACATGTTGATTTATGGAAATGATATGTTTCATCATATGACCAATTAGTGTCATACGTATGAGCATGACTTGAACACGCTGTAATTAAAAACAAAGATAAAAATATTATTAAGCAAAATCTAAGTTGTTTCATTTCATATCTCCTTTTCTAGTATTATTTTATCATAAATATTGAATAAATGCAAGTATCAAAAGGACATTTTTTATCCCTTTTTTAAAGTAAATAAAAAAAGTAACTCCTTTTTTAGTTGTTATCACAAACACTTTAAAAAGGAATTACTTTTATAATAATGTTTATTTTTTAATGAAGCCAAATAGACTTGTTAGAGCTCCAACTCCTGAACAAATACCACCAACAATAGTTCCGACTGCAAGTTCAAAGCCATAGTCTGTAGCACCTTTTTGATTTAAAAGTTCATAATATACTTTTACGTATGTTGGCATTATGAACATTAATACTGCAGATACTGCAAATACTACGAATGCGATTAAATATTTTAGATTGCTTTTCTTATTATATAAAACAATCATGATTGCGACTGCAACAAGTGGTAAAAAGTAAGCTAAGAAACTTAAAATGTTAAACTTTAAGGATATACTTTGACCCATAAATTCAGTCTTTTTACCAAACACTACTTCAAGACCTGTATAATAACTATAATCATTATACACTTCTTTCTTTAAAGCATTTAAGAATAGCATTACAAATGCTGCAACTCCACAAAGTACAATTACTAATAAAATTAACGCGTTTAAATTTGATTTTTTTCTTTTTGCCATAATATTCCTCCTGTGAAAAATTATATCATAAAAGGCTTTTTTTAGCAAATCATTTTATAAGAATTTTATTGTGATTCTGATTATCTTATGATATATTCAAAAAAGTTATCTTTTGAATTTTACAATTTAATTATATTTTCTCTATATGGTA
>CAKPAZ010000028.1 GCA_934133195.1 uncultured Bacilli bacterium
GTATATCACAAATAAAAAATTCGTGTTTTTATCTAAACTATTCATTTAATATTTCAATTTAGATTATACACGAATAAATGTATGGAAGTGATTAAATGGCAGATAATATTATTTTAAAATTTGATAATCCCGAGGCTGAACTTACCTTCATTGGTCCTTTAAATCGAAACTTAGAAATTCTAGAAATGGAATTAGATATTAAACTAGAACATGTATCTAATACATTATTACTAGAAGGAACCGAAAAAGAAGAACTTGTCAAAAGTATATGTAAGTTACTTTATTATTTAGCCTGTGAAAAGATAGAATATCAAGAAAGAGACATTATTTATATAACTGAATGCTTTAAAATTAGCAATGATTATCAAACTACCACAAGTGGTATTATTAGTTTTTATACTAGTAAAAAGATAATTGTTCATACAAAAGATGGTAATAAGGTATATCCAAAGACAATGAACCAAATGATTTATCTAGAAACAATGCAAAAAAATAGCATAATTTTCGCGAAAGGTTCAGCAGGTACTGGTAAAACTTATCTCGCAGTAGCTTACGCAGTAAGTTTACTCAAGAAAAATCAAATCAAGAAAATAGTTATTACAAGACCTGTGGTTGAAGCAGGAGAAAAACTGGGATTTCTACCTGGGGATTTAAAGGAAAAAGTTGATCCTTACCTTATTCCTATATATGATGCTTTATATGATTTTTTAGGAAAAGAACAAACTGAAAAATACATTGAAAAAGGCATAATAGAGATTGCTCCGCTTGCTTATATGCGTGGTAGAACCTTAGATAGTGCGATAATCATCTTAGATGAAGCTCAAAATACAACTACTAACCAAATGAAGATGTTTGTAACAAGACTTGGATTTAATTCTAAAATGATTATAACCGGTGATGTTAGTCAAATTGACTTATCATATAAAGAAAAATCAGGATTAATTGAAGCAACTAATATTTTAAAAGATATTCCAGGAATTGGAATAATTACATTTAATCGATTTGATGTAATGAGACATCCTTTAGTAACAAAAATAATCGCAAGATATGAGGAGGTAAATCATGATTAAATTTCATGTTGAAGGCGATATAACAAAATTAGAAAGTATCAATGTCAAAAAAACAATTCAAAAGGTAATAACTGCAGTAACAAATCATGAAAAAATTACAGGTCCTCATTATATAAGCTTTATAATTGTTGACAATAATGAAATTCAAAAAATAAATCGTGAATACCGTAAGATTGACCGTCCTACCGATGTCATAACCTTCGCGAACATCGATGATGAAGAAGGTGATGAAATCCCGGTTGAACTTGGCGATATCTTCATTTCTTGGGAGAAAGTAATTGAACAAGCAAATGAATATGGTCATTCTATCCTTCGTGAGTTTGCTTTTTTAGTTACTCATGGTATGCTTCATGCCTTAGGTTATGATCACCAAAATGAAGTAGATGAATCTTTGATGTTTGGTATTCAAGATGAAATATTAGAAAAATTAAAAATAACGAGATAGGTGAAATTATGAATTTTGAACAAAAATATGAATTAGTTAAAAAAGCATATGATAACTCATATGCTAAATACTCTCATTTTCAAGTAGGAGCCTTATTAATAATGAAAGATGGCTCATATGTCCTTGGTACTAATGTAGAAAATGCCTCATATGGACTTTCTAACTGTGCTGAACGTACAGCCTTATTTAGTGCTTATGCTCAAGGATATCGAAAAGATGATATTTTAGAACTTGTTATAATGGGAAAAAGTGAAAACTTAATTTATCCATGTGGTGCATGTCGTCAAGTAATCATTGAATTAATGAATAAAGATGCTTTAGTTACAATGATTAACTTAAATAAAAAAACCCAAACCTTAACGGTAAAAGATTTATTACCTTATGCGTTTGAAGAGAGTGACCTTCATGAATAAAGAATTTAAATCTGGCTTTGTTGCGATTATCGGAAGACCAAATGTTGGTAAAAGTACTTTATTAAATCAATTTTTAAAACAAAAGATTGTAATTGTTACTCCAAAAGCTCAAACCACAAGAAATAAAATTCAAGGAATTTACACTGATGATGAGGCACAAATTATCTTTATTGATACTCCGGGAGTCCATAACGCTAAAAATGAATTAGGTAAAGTGATGAATGAATATGCGACATCCTCAATTGATGGGGTGGACGCAGTAATCTTTATGGTTGAAGCATCCCATGAAGCAGGAGAAACCGAAAAATACATAATGGAAAATGTCTTAAAGAAGAAGATTCCGACTATCCTTGTAGCTAATAAAGTTGATACTGTTTTAGATCAAGAAACTTTAGAGAAAAATATGAATTCATATAAGAATGCTTACCCATTTAGTGGAGGAATTGCTATTTCTGCTTCATCTAATTATTTAGTTGATGAATTATTAACAATGATTAAGAATACCTTAAAAAAGGGACCAATGTATTACCCAGAAGATCAATTACTAGATCAACCAGAAAGATTTGTGGTCGCAGAAATCATTCGTGAAAAGATTCTTTTAAATACGGATAAAGAAGTCCCTCATTGTGTAGCTGTTGAAATTGAAAGTTTCAAACAAAGCCGTGATAATCCTAATTTAACGGAGATTCACGCAACAATTATTGTGGAAAGAGATTCCCAAAAGAAGATAATTATTGGTGCTAAGGGTCAAAAAATTAAAGAGATTGGTCGTCTTGCGAGAATCGATATTTCTAATTTACTTGGTAATAAAGTATACTTAGAATTATTTGTTAAAGTTGAACCTGATTGGCGTAATCATCGTCAACAATTAAAATCACTTGGTTACAATAAAGAAGAATAAAAACTTAAATTTAGTTCATCCTATTAATAAGGAGGAATTATATGAAAGAACACATTGACGATTTATGGCATAAGTTTTTAAAAACTGGCCACATTAATGATTATTTAAATTATAAACTTTACTTGAGGAAGAAAGAAGAACAAGAACATGAAACAAATAATGGCGAGCGAAGGGCTCGTGTTAAAAACAACCGAATATAAAGAACAAGCAGTTATCGCAACCCTTCTAACTAAAGAAGGATTAAAAAATTACATTATTAGAGGTGCTAAAAAAATCAGTAGTGGGACTAGACTTTTAGCTATCCCCCTTACTAAAATCGTTTTTAATGGTACCATATCAAATGGTCTTGATACTATTACGGAGGGAATCCCTCAAAATAATTATTTAGCGATTAAACAAGATATCAATAAAATGATGTTTGTTTATCCAATTATTGAAAAAATTCTTACTTTTTCTTCTCAAGTAGTAAACAATGAAATATTCTATCAATTTGTATATGAAATCTTAGACTTACTTCAAACTGACATTAATCCCTTACTAGTTTTAACCATCTTTGAATTAAAACTAACTTACTTAATCGGGATTGCACCATCAATTAAAGAGTGTGTGAACTGTGGTGAAAAGGTTGAAGATGGAGTATTCAGCATTAGTGCTGGTGGATGTTATTGTAAAAAGTGTATGTTTAACTTTCCTTATGATTTAAATGTTAGTCAAACAAAAATGTTAAAATTACTATATTTAATAAAACCTCAAAACGTAGATAAAAAACTTGAAAGTTTAGTTCTTGATGATTTAGATACCATTTCACATGTTATTGATTTATATTATCAAAGATATTTAGACTTTATTAGTAAAGCTAAACCCGTTGCTTCATCGATACTTAATGTAAAGAAAGCTTAGTAATGCAAAAATGTTGCGTTAAGTTGTTAAAGAAAGTATAATAATAAACGTTTAAAATTGATGAGGAGTATAAAAGCCCCTAAAGGGCTTTTTATTATGAAAAGAAAGGAATACTAATATGAAGTTATTAATTACAGTATTAAATGAACCTGAAAAATTAAACAAAGTTCTTGAAAATTTAGAAAAAAACAATATCTATGGATGTACAATCCTAGAATCTAAAGGAATGGCTAATGAGTTATTACGTAATGAAGAATTTGCTTTCTTTGGCATGCTTAGAAAATGTGTAAAGAAAGAACATGCAAGTAATACAACTTTAATCATTGCCTTAAAAGATGAAAAAGTTGAAATAGCAATTAAAGCCATTGAAGAGATTGCTGGTGATTTTGATGAACCAGATACTGGTGTTTTAATGGTTTTACCTATTGAATATATTAAAGGTATTAGTAAATAAGAAAAGAGATTGTGATTTATGTTTAGTGACTTTATGATTAATCTCGCAATTCTTTTGATTGTAGGTTTACTATTTAGTAAGCTTGCAAAGCTTGTTAAATTTCCCAATGTAACGGGATACCTTGTTGGTGGTCTTTTAGTTGGACCTGCAATTCCTACCCTATTAAGTAGCTTTGGTGTTAATATGGGAGGATATAATGGACTTGTAAATGCGGAAGGACTAAAACAAATTGAAGCAATTTGTGATGTTGCACTTGCCTTTATTGCTTTTTCAATCGGTTCTGAATTTAAACTTTCTTACTTTAAAGTTTTAGGTACAAAATCAATTGTCATTGCTATCTTTGAATCTTTATTCGCAAGTGTCTTTGTCTTTATTGGATGTATGATTTTTGGTAAGGGCTTAGAGTTCTCGTTAGTTCTTGCTTCTATCGCAGCGGCAACGGCTCCTGCTGCAACCCTACTTGTAGTAAAACAGTATAAGGCCAAAGGACCTTTGACTGATACCCTTATTAGTGTAGTTGCTTTAGATGATGCTGTAGCCTTAATTATCTTTGGCTTTTGTTTCACTATTGCTGCAAACATGTCATCAATGTCTGGTAATGCGAATGTTTTAGCATTCTTTATGCCTTTTATTGAAATCATTGTTTCCCTTTTAATAGGAGCAATTCTAGGTTTTATCACTACTTGTTTATTAAAATGGTTCCATGGACGTTCTAACAGAATTTGTATTATTCTTGCGATGTTACTTTTAACTATCGGTATAAATAAAATCTTAAATGCAACATTTAATATGAATTTATCAAATCTACTATCTTGTATGATGCTTGGAGCAATGATTTGTAACTTATCAAATGTCTTTGAAGAAGTTACTCCTCTTGTTGATCGTTTCACACCTCCTTTCTTTATGTTATTCTTTGTAATATCAGGAGCTGAACTTAACATGACAACTTTATTCTCAAAAGTAATCATCGTAGCTTTACTTTATATAATTCTAAGAGTAATCGGAAAGTGGGTAGGAGCTTGGTTTGGTGCGACCATCTCTCATGCCGAACCAACAGTCAAGAAGTACTTAGGCCCTTGTCTTATCCCTCAAGCCGGGGTTGCGATTGGTTTAAGTTTAATCGCGGTTAATAGTTTCCCTGGCTTTGGAGCTGAAATTAGATCAATTATTTTAGCCGCAACTTTGGTTTATGAATTAATTGGACCACTTGTTGCTAAAACTACTCTCGCAAAAGCTGGCGAAATTAAACTTGAGAAAAAACCAAAAGTGGTTCCTCAACCGTAATATTCAAAAAGAAGTATTTATAATGAATACTTCTTTTTTGACATTGTTAATAAAAAAGTATATAATAAGAAAGTAAAGGAGAATAAGAAGATGAATAAAACATTAAAAAAATTAAGTTTTTGTGCTTTGTTATTAGTAACATCCTTAATTGTTCTTAGTGGATGTGCTAAAAAACACCAACACAAATATCAAGAAGAAGTAATATCTCCAACTTGTCTAACTGAGGGATACACTATTCATAAATGTGAATGTGGTGATTCATATAAAGATAGTGTCGTTAAAGCCTTAGGTCATGATTTAGAACACTTTGAAAAATTAGAACCAACTTGTTCAACAAGTGGTCATGAGGCTTATGATAAATGTAAAAGATGTGATTACACAACTTTTAAAAGCCTTGATACTTTAAATCATACTCCAAGTGAATGGATTATAGACAATAATCCTACATGCACAAAAGAAGGATCAAGACATAAAGAATGTACAGTATGTCAAAAAGTTTTAGAAGAAGAAACAATAGCTAAAACAGAACATGACGTTGAACATTTTGAGGAAGTCCTTCCTACTTGTACAAAACCTGGTCATAACGCTTATGATAAATGTAAAAACTGTAGTTATACAACATACGAAGAGCTCCCCGCAACAGGTCATAAGTATGAAGATACTTGGTCATATGATGATGAATATCATTTTCATAAACCAACATGTGATGATACGACAGAAGTAAAAGATAAAGGACTTCATGAACTTGATGATGATGGTTATTGTTCCATTTGTCATAATCAAATTGAAGTAAAACCTAAATTTACAATTATTTATAATGCTAACGGTGGTTTATTTTCAAATGGAGAAACCTTAATTCAAAAAGAAATTAAAGAAGGAAAACACTTTGAACAAATTGAACTACCAACTAAAGAGGGCTATGTTTTCCATGGTTGGTGGTTAAGCAGTGGTGAAATTGAAGGAACCAAAGTATTATATCAAGAAATTGATATGGAAAATGATTTAGTAAGTGAAAATTTAGAAATCTTCGCTGAATGGGTCGAAACACCAAAGGTTGATCATCAACTAGAAGCTCCAAAAGTTTACATTGATGGCAATACTTTTACGTGGAATCAAATTCCTGAATCAACAGGATATCATATTATTATCTATCGACTAAATCCTACCACTAAGATTGTTGATGAAAACATTACATCTACAACCTATACAATTCCTGATACCTACCAAGAAGGATACTACCAAATTCAAATTAGGGCGAATGGTAATGGTTACAATACGGTTAACTCAGCATATGTATCTAAATTATTAGGACTTAGAATTTTAGGTAGAGTAAAATCAATTAACTTTGATATGTCAACATCAGTTGTATCATGGGATGAAGTAGATGGTGCTACCTCATACCAAGTTTATGTTGGTAATCTACTTGTTGAAGAAACGACTACCACCTCATATGATATGTCAAACTATAATGTAGGTAATTATACAATTAAAATTCGTCCAATTAAAGATAAATACTATTCGGAATCTTCAAGTTATAGTTTTATTAAACGTCGTCTATTAACTCCAAAAGTTGAATATAAAATAATGAAATCTAACGATAATTTAATGTATTATCTTTATTGGGATAAGGTTGAAGGAGCATCCATTTATAAAATTACTATTAATGGTGAAGAGTATGAAACAAGTAATACATTTTATAATCTACAACTAGATGGTAAATTTACTGATGGAGTTACTACTTTAAATGTAACGATTAGTGCTTTTGATGAAACTGGTAATTACTTAATATCTCGAGAAAGTGAGACAATTGTAATTAAAAAGCTTGTGGAAATTAATATTAAGAGTAACCTCAATTCTAAGGTTTTAAAAGTAACTGGTAATTTATTAGTTTTAGATGGAGAAATGTACATTGAAAGTTCAACAACCGAAAATGATAGTTTTTATGTTGCTTTAAATTCAATTTTAAAATTAAATGTTTTAGATAATTACCCATATGTCTTTAAAGAACTTAGAATCAATGATCTTGTAACAACTAATCAAGAATATGATTTAATAATCGAAGATACCAAATACCAAATTGAAGTAATTTATGAAGATAATTCGGTTTTTGATGATTTCTTATGGAAAAAAGAAAATGATGATGTCATCATCTATGGTTTAAAAGATTTAACTAAAGCCATTATCACGATTCCTGAAGGAGTAACAAAAATAGATAATAGCCTTCCAGAATCAAACTTTAATCAAGCGTTTATTCTTGAAATCTACAACAAATCAGATCTTGATTTAACATCTAATGAATATTATTACTTGACAAAAGACGCAATAAATATCTATACAAAAACTTCGGGAGAACAGATGGTTAGAGAAACCAGTGATTTCTACTACTATGAACAAGATGATATTCCTGTTTTAATTCGCTATAAAGAATATCAAGATGAAATGATTCTTCCTGCTCAAATCAATAATAAAGATTACATCATTGGTAAGAAATTATTTGTTTCAAAAAGTTTAACCAAAGTAACAATCTCTTCAAATGTCATTCAAATTGAAGATGAAGCATTTAGTCATTTTCGTGGTGTGATTGCTTGGCAAGATAATCCTAAAGTAAAAGTTTTAGGTATTAAAGCCTTTTCTACAACTTCGGGAATGGCCGAATTTATCATTCCATCAAGCGTTGAAGAGATTAAAGAAAATTGCTTTAATGGCAGTTCTTATGAAAAAATTAGTTTTGAAGCAAATTCTAAGCTTAAGACAATTGGAAATAGTGCATTTGGAAGTACAACAATTAAATCAATTGTTTTACCAGATATGCTTGTAGAAATAGGTAATTATGTTTTTTCTGGTTGTAAGACCTTAGAAGACATTACCATTCCTAAGAGTCTAAATATTATTAAAAATGCTTTTCCTGGATGTACAGCCTTAAAGAATGTTTATTACAAATCAACAATGGATGATTGGCTAAGATTAATTAATCATAATCTTACCGAAAATAATGATTCTTATGTTAATCCAATGATGTTCGCGGAAAACTTATATGTAATAAATGATGATAACACGTTTACTAAACCAACTAGTGTTATTATCCCAAGCGATATTACAACTATTAAGAAAGGAATGTTATTATTAAAAGGAGTAACTTCAATTACGGTTGATGAGAATGTAACAACCTTTGAAGAAGAAGCTTTCGCTGGCTGTAATGATTTACAAGAATTAATCCTACCATTCATTGGTTTAACGTTAGCTGATACAACTAGTGATAATTATTTCTTATTTGGTAGATTGTTTAGTAAACAAGAAGCTTCCGGATTGACTAAAGTCACTCAAGATGATTTATCAAATGAAAATAGTCCTCTTAAATATAACTTCTACATTCCAACAAGCTTAACAAAAATTACGATTACCTCATTAAATGCCATTCCTAATGGAGCCTTTAACAATTGTACAACCATTACCACTTTTGTTTATTCCAACAATATAATGAGTATTGGAACTAATGCTTTCAAGAATTCAGGAATTACAGAATTTGTACTTCCTTTAAGTGTCGCGAATTTTACTTTCTTAGAAACTGATGAAATGCCAAATTTAAGTAAAGTATATCTTCATTCACTACTTACTAAGACATGGAATCCAAATATTACTTGGAATAATGAAGGAAGTATGACAGCTCCAAACTATGAAATATACTATGATGGTTCATTAGAACAATTCCTTAATATTGAAAACAATGTTAAGTATCTAACAAAATTATATGTTAAAGATGATAATAATCAATATATTAAACCTTTTGATCAAACTAAAATCGTTATAAAAGAAGGAGTAACCTCACTTAATAGATACTTTGGTATGGGATTCACTAACCTTACTGAGATTACCCTTCCAAAGTCACTTAAGTTAATTGAAGCTTATGTCTTTTCAAATTGTCCAAATCTTAAGACTATTTATTATAATGATACTTTTGAAAATTGGCAAAATCTAAATTTAAATTTTAAAGATTTAGAAAATTTCTTTATTCTTAATGAAAATGGTAATTATGAAGCTTTAACTCATATCGTAGTTAATGGTGATAATTCATCGATAAAAGATGAAAAGTTTATTAACTGGACTTTTATCAAAGAAGTAACGATTAAAGAAGGTGTATCAACCATTGGTACAAAAGCCTTCTATGGATGTGTAAACCTTGAAAAAGTTAACCTACCTTCATCTTTGACAATCATTGGTACCTCAGCATTTGAAGGTTGTATCAATTTAAGTGAAATTAATCTTAGTGAAGGATTAAAAGAAATTTATTCTTATGCTTTTAAAGATTGTAAGAGTCTTACTAAACTTGTTGTTCCTAAGAATGTATACAAAATTAGTTCTAGCATTCTTTCAGGATGTAGTAGCCTTGAAGAATTAGAAGTACCATATTTTAACGATGTTCATAATAGTGAATATGCATATCCATTTGGTTATCTTTTTGGAACAACTGAATATGTTGGAGGAAAACTTACTAAGCAAACATACAAAGTAAAAACTGGTACTACGATTAAAGATGAAACCTACAAATGTTATATTCCTGAAGTTTTCAGAAAAATTAAAGTAACAGAACAAGAATATATTCCTTATGGTGCTTTCTCTAATATGAGTATGGTAACAGAAATTGAACTTAATCAACAATTAGCTATAATAGGAAAAGGAATCTTTGAAGGATGTACAAGCCTTGAAAAAGTAACTTTACCATTTATTAATTATGATCAAACATCACAAGAAGCAAAATATAGCTTCGCATTAATGTTTGGAACAACTAGTCTTGAGGGAACTTACTCTGTAGGATATGAAAGTTTAAAATATTATCTTCCAACTTCTTTAAAAACAGTTGTTTTGAATTTATCATATGATATTCCAGCATATGCTTTCGCAAACTGTAAAGAAATTACAACCATTAATCTTGTGGCATACACAACAAACATTGGTGAATATGCCTTTAGAAATTGTACAGGCCTTACAAGTTTTACTGTACCAGAAGAAGTTGAAAATATTTATCAAGGTACATTCTATGGATGTACAAACCTTGAAACAATTATCTTTAAGTCTCCATGTACAATATGTGAAGAAGCCTTCACAAAATGTACCGGATTAAAATCAATTTATACTGCTGGTGGTATGTACTTTAAAGAAAATTCTATCACTGATGTTAATGCGACTAACTTATATATTGATGGACAAGCAGTATATAATGTCTTTAATAATGGATCTGAAAATATCAATGAATCAATCTTCATGAAGGTTGAAAATCTTTATGTAAAAGATGAAAATAACAATTACATTATTCCAACTGAACTTACCATAGAACAAGGCAGTATCATGGAAAATCAAATCTATGGTTTAAAGATTCAAAAATTAATTATTAGTGATAATTGTTATGATATCGCTCCAGGTGGGCTTGCGGGAATAAGGGGTCTTGAATCTATCACCATCCCAATGGTTGGTTTAGATTATTTAGAAAATACAACTCCTGATAATGAAGAATTTAGAACTTACTTCGGTATTATCTTCGGCTCAACTCCATATGATAATAGTTTACCTGATTATACCGATGAGGTAAAAACAACGGCTTTCTATATTCCTAAGACTTTAAAAGAAGTAATTGTTACGGGAGGCGAGTATATTGCGGAAGGTGCCTTTAGAGGTATTTCTTCAATTACTAATGTTATCCTACCAAGTACAATTATAGAAGTAGGTAAGGATGCCTTTACAGGTACAAACTTTTTGTACAATGCTTAGTTAATCAATATGAATACTAGTTATCATTCGATAACTAGTATTTTTTTATTTCCTGATAAATGTTTTATCAAAAAAACAAAAAAATTTAAAAAATTTTTCATTTTACCTGCAACTAGTTGCAGGTATTTTTCATCTAAAACCATGAAAAACCAACTTACTTTTTAAACAGTGTTAATGAAATATAGTAAAAATATAAAAATTAACTTTAAAATTTAAATAAAAAATTGAAAAATCGTTTATTTTCACCTGCAACTAGTTGCCTTTGTTTTTTAAAAACTTTAGTGTATAATGCTACCTGTAAATTAATTTACGTAAAAAAAAGTGGCGTAGCTAACCACAAAACAAAAAAATAAGAAAGGAAGGAAGAAAAAATGGAGGTAGTAGGAATACCACTAATTATCTTAATCTGCTATATGGCAGGTGAAATTTACAAAGTCATCTTTGTTAAAAATAGTAATATGCGGAAACTAATCCCCATCTTTGTCATAATCGTTGGGGGAATAATGGGTGCAATACTATATGAAACTGATCGGAAGATGATCTTAAACGTCGACAGCATCTGGAATGCAATATACATCGGGATGTGCAGTGGTGCCAGTTCAACAAGCACCAATCAAATAATTAAACAAATAATAACAAAAAAAGGAGAGAACAAAAATGAATAAATTAATTGACAGAATGTCTGAAAATCAAAATCAAAAAACTTTAAATGTAGAAAGCATGGAAAGAAATGAAATGGGTGAAATTACCCAATTAAATGTAAAGGAATATCGTGCTGATGGCGAAGTAGTAATAGAAGGAACGCCATTAAACGCAAAAGCTTTATCAGAAGCTTTTAAAAGCCTTATTAAACTATATCATGAAAGTGATGAAAACAAAGTAAGCTTTGACTATGAAAACTTAAATTTACCACACGTAGTTAAAGAAAGTTTTGAGTTACCACAAGAAGGTTATGGTTTTACAACCATAACTTGGGAAAAAGTAAGTGGTACAGGAATTACCATTGATGGTAATATTGCGGTTGTGGAACAAGCATTATCAATTCAAGAAACAATCTTAAAAGCCACAATTACATCAAATAATGTATCTCAAGAAAAAACATTTACCGTTAAAATATCAAGAAGAGAAAAAACCCCAATGGAAATGTTAGAAGAAGATGCTCGTTTATTACTTCTTCCAAGAATGGTTAAAACTGATCTAACTCTTCCAGAATATGGAACTACAAATAGATCAAATATTACTTGGATCTTAAGAACTGATGGATCAACACCAGTTGCTATTCTTAGTGGATATACCTTAAAAGTAACAAGACCTGAAGAAAACATCACAGTTACTCTTGTCGCAAGACTTATCCTAGAAAACACAAGTCTTGAAAAGTCTTTTGATGTAATCATTGAAGGTACTAACACTCACTTTAGTCCTTTAAGCTATAGTACTAGAATGGCTCAAATTAAAGGATCTAACAATATTGAAACATTCAATGTTACATCAAGTAACTCAAATGGTCTATATCTTACAAAAGAAACGGAATTTAGTGATGAATTAGATATTAGATTTAAAAATAATGGTTCAAC
>CAKPAZ010000029.1 GCA_934133195.1 uncultured Bacilli bacterium
GAGCCTGTTCCTGATCCATTATTAGATATAGTCCAAGATGCGAAGCCAACACATATCAAAGATACATACATGAAGAGGCTCTCAAGAGTTTAGTGTGAAACACTAAACGAGTGAGAGCCACCGAAATTTTCGCTTTTTTTACCTTTTTTAAACTAATAGAAAGAAGAAGATATTCAAATTTTGTAAAACACTATCTTGGACTAGTAAATATATAACTAAATTACCTTTTTTTGACTAAAAATTATGTTATATTTATTAAATCTATTGACAAAATTGTAAATTTAGTGTATCATATTACGATTTAGAGCTGCATCACTTTAAATGGAGGCTTGGGATAATTTAAATTTTAAGAAAGGAGTGATGTTTTATGTATGAATTTGTAACAAAAAAAGAATACATGCCAATAAGAATTGAAATTGAGGAGATAATTAAAAAAGTACAGAATATCTTAAGAGAAGAAGATTGTGATATGACTTTTCAATTTCGTCTTGTTGGAAGTGGTGGAAGACACTTGATTACAAGAATTAAAGGAGGTAACGGAGGATACGATTTTGATTATAATTTAATTATCAATCCTAATTATGAATGGTATGCATCAGTAAGAGAATATTTCTTCCGAGCATTTCAAAAAGCAATAAAAGGTACAAGTTTTAATAGAGTTGAAAATTCAACCTCAGTAATTACAATTAAACAAGTATCTACAACAGATAAAAAGATAATTGTGGGCTGTGATTTTAGTATAATTTTTTATCCTGATGACCAAGAGGAATCTTATTACAAATATTCTAGGTTTAATAAAAATTTAAATAATTACACCTGGGAAATTAGAGATATGTCCAAAAATATTGATGATAAACTAAATTGGTTGATGGATAATTATAAAGAAAAAGAAATATGGAATGACATTAAGGAAGAATATTTGAAATTAAAGAATAATAATCCACAACATAAACATTCATATGTTTTATACCATGAAGCAATTAACAACATCTACAATTATAAAAATAAAGAAAATATTCTAAATTCATTTTTTAAAAGGCGTTAAAATATGATTTAATTATAAAAATCTCATCTAGAAATTTAAAATCTAGATGAGATTTTTTTACAAAATTAAAAAGTAGTTTGAATTGGTAATTGATTTAAAAATTTTGTCTCAAACGCTCAGATTTAAGTTTTTAAGGCAAATTATTTAATTTTTATAAATAAAGATGATACAATTTAGGTGCAATTTTTAAAAATTGGACATTTTAAAAGGAGGGGTTAGGGTATGAACAATTTACTAAAAAATGCAGTTTATGGATTCATTATAGGAGATGTAATGGGAGCACCATTTGAATTTTTAGAGCGTGGTAGCTTTAAATGTACTGGTATTTCATCAGGTGGAATATCTGAGGTAAAGGAAGGTACATGGTCTGATGATTCTTCAATGATGCTTGCGACATGCTCAAGTATTAAGAAATGTGGTGCTATTGATATTGATGATATTACCAAAAACTTTCTTTTATGGTTAAGCATGGGTAAGTTTACCCAAAAAGGTAAGGCATTTGGTGTAGGTAAGACTACCTACAATGCTTTAACTACTGGTATGGGATTAAGCGATGAAAGAAGTAATGGTAATGGTTCTTTGATGAGAATTCTTCCCTTAATCTTTACAGATGCAAGTAATTCTGTAATTGATGAAGTATCTTCAATTACCCATGCTCACAAGATTTCTTGTGATGCTTGTAAAATCTATGTATCAATTGGAAGAAGACTTGTTAAAGGAGAAAATATCAAAGATATTTTATCAAGTTTAAAACTTGATGAACCATTTGATCGTTTACATGAAATCGATAAACTAGATGAATCAGCGATTAAATCCACAGGTTATGTTGTAGATACGATTGAAGCTGTATGCTATGTACTTGCTACCACAAGTACCTTTAAGGAAGCTATCCTTAAAGCTGTTAACCTTGGTGGTGACACTGATACTATAGCTGCTTTAGTAGGTGGACTTGCGGGAATAGCATATGGCTATGATAGTATTCCCAAGGAATGGCTTTCTAAAGTTTACCGCCTAGAAGTAGCAGAAGAATGTTTGTTTTAATAATTTAGTTAATGAGGCCTAAAACGGCCTCATTTTTAAATTTTTAAGTTATATCAATATAAATATATCGTTTTATTAAAAATGATAGTTTTAAAATGCTACTTATAGTCACATTAATTTGCTTGCATTTAGAATATTAACAATGTTGAAAAAAAGTGATTAATGTAGGATTATGTAGAAGTCATTTTTTGTATTACTACTAAAGGTAGTAGGTAAAATTAGGAGGTTTACCATAATTTAGTAGCAATTAAGCCTTGTATATTTAACGACTGATGTGATAAAATATTAGTGTGTTAAAAGAGAAGGGAGGCCCTGCTTATGAAAAAGGTTAATAATTTTGATCGTAAGATTATTCTTGGAGTAATTCTTGTGGGAACACTGTTCCTATTTACCATGCTTGGTATTTTGTTTATCAAACCGGGTATGAAAGTACTTAATCTTGTTTATCAAGATAAATCAGTCTTTACCTTTAAGTATGATGAATACATCAAACTTACCGATAAGGAAATTAAAGAAAGTAATCAATTTGTAAGTACGCTTGATCCTTCATTTGATTACTATTGGTGTGAAGATGAAGAAGGAACTGAAAAAGTTAATCTTCGTTCTTACTATGCTTTTAAATCAAGTAAACTTTATTTACATAGAACAAGAAAAGAAAGTGAACATGTTACTATTTTAAATAACACTTTTGTTTATGATGAAATGGTAAAAGCAATTGAACTAGGATTTAGTTCAGCTGACCTTTCTTTAAAAGATTTTAAGGTATCTTATTACTTAAATGAAGTAGAAGTACAAGAACCAATCAATGCTGGTGAGTATGATGTAGTAATCCACTACTTAGGTAGTAAGTACAAAATAAATGATGTAAATACAAAATTAATTATTGAAAAAAGAACCCCAGTAATTGATACTTTACTTGATAATATAAATGTTAACAAAAATACAACTTTAGGAGATATTGATTTATCAATGTTTTCTTCAAATATTTCCGGAACATTCACATTCATTGATTCTTTAGATTCAGTCGCTGAAGCTAGAGAATATGAAGTTAAATTTACTCCATATGATTCAGTTAACTTTACGGAAGTAATCTTAACTATTAGAATTAATATTAATGAATAAAATTATTAAATAAGAGGTGTTACTTTAGAGGCTAAAGTAGCACCTTTTCTTATGAAAACATTTTCAAAAAATAGCCTTTTTTTAACAAAATTGTAGCAAAAATAAGCAAACTGTTTGAAATACGAGTGTGTTTTGCTATATAATTTTCAATGGCAACTTAAAAATAAGAGTAGGTGATATTATGAAATTGATAAGTAGAATTACAGCGGAAAAACTTAAAGATGGTGATGAGCTGGCATTTGAAGAAATCTTTTATGCATATCGTAATATTGTATATTTTGAATGTTTAAAGAAGATGCGCAATCCTCAGGATGCTAATGATTGCGTTCAAGAAATTTTCATAAAATTAGTGGAAAAGATCCATCTCTTTGATTCAAATATTGCGGAATTCAATGCATGGTTCAGAACTCTTTATATAAATCATATTTATGATTTCCTAAGAAAACAAAGAAACTACAATGAACATATCTCAACAATAGCTTATGAAGATATGTGCGAAGTAGCTGCGAAAGAAGAATCAAAATCAGAAAGCATTGAATTAATGAGTGAATTAATGAACATTGTAGGTGAAGAAGCCTACACTATTTTAATATATAAAATAAAGAATAAAATGTCATTTAGACAAATAGCTAAATTAATGGATAAAACTTTCTATGAAGTTAGAACCATTTATAATAAAGCTATGGCTGAACTTAAGTCAAAATTAAAATAATTTTGTAAAATTTTTACAAAAATCAATCAAAAGCGATCTTTCAATCGTAATATACTAGTGAAGGGCAAAAATACATGCTTGTTTCAATCTAAAAATTGGGATATGGTATACAAAATGAAAGGTCGTGATGCTCATGTCGTGTTTAAATGTTAGAATAGTTAGAAATCTAAAAAACGGTAATTTGGATGCATTAAATAAGTTAAAACAAGAATATGAACAAGCAATGCGTTACATAGTCCTTCGAAAGCTAAAAAAAGAAAGGGACGTAGAAGAGTGTCTTGAAGATCTATTTAATTCATTCCGCTCAAGAATAGACGAGCATGATTCTGCGAAAATGAACGTAGGTACATGGTTCTTATTCCTTGCTAAAGAATATGCTGATGAATATAGTCGGCATAGTATGAAACCAGTAAGGAAAGTTACTCTTGAAAATGGAATCGAAATAGAACTTCCAGATATACCTGAATATGAATTCAGGTATGATCTAGATTTTGGTTATAGTAACCATGATCTTTCTCTCATCTTAGATGAGGAAGAATATGTAGTCCTTTTCTTCAAAACGAAGTACAAACTTTCTTCCAAAATAATTGGAAAATTGCTTGAACTATCGGATTTCTCGGTAAACAAGTTTTACTGTCTTGCTTTAAGAAAAACATCTCGTTACCTAATTAAAAAGGAGAACTTTGAGTATGAAGAAGAGCCAACTAAAACAAACAATAAAGAAATCGGTTGATTTTAATACTTGCAATGTTACGGTTGAAGAAATGCTACAAGCAAGTGGCCTTAATCGTGAAAAACCTAGCTTATATAAGAAAAGGGGGGTCCCCACACTTCACCTCAGACTTACGTTTGCTTTGTCAATCATGTTTTTCGTTCTTGCTTTAACATTCGCATTAATGGGGATTAGTAATGTAATAGCCGATGATTATAATCATTGTTCGAGTGAAGGGAAGGATCACTCACTAGTATTAGACAACCACATAATTGAATACTTTAAGGATAACTCCGCAGATACTAATTTTGAACAATATGCTTTTTTTACATTAACAAATTCTGCTAGTATACATATTTATAAAGCTAAATCTTCAAACGAAGCTGATAAATACATTTATTTCTATATATTGAGAAGCAACAACGATACGGCCCAACCGATTACGTTGTTTGTCGATACAAGAGAAATAAAAGCAGATGATAAAGTTAATGTAGGAATTTTATGTGAAGAAGTAGCAGATAATGGTGTTATTAATTTTGGTGTCAAGATAGGAGAAGAAAAGAAGACTTACTCGTTTACAAAATAGCAGCTAAGAGAAACGAATTTGATTAAGGAGAGTATGATGAGAAAAAGTCTTATTATATTAGTTTTAACTTTACTTATGGTATTAGGAACTTCATGTCAAAATAATAAAGAAACGAATAAAATAATTTATGAAGAACCTTCAGGTATTACAAATGCTACCGTAAGTGCAGAAGATGAGAATCACGACCTTATACTAACTGACAAAGTTGTAATTCAACTGTTTCTAAACTATGATTCACTAGAAGCTTACAATCCTAGTGTCTCCAGCTTTGAGGCCTATACAAAAAAAGCTGAAGACTACTATTATCCTAAGAATAAAGCAATCTTCGATCAGTTAGGTTTTTTTGGATATGAATCATATTACATTTCCAAGTACCTTCCTATAATCGAATTTGAATATAAAAAATCAAACTTTATGGCTAGTAACCAAACAGTTACTAGTAAAATTAATACAAACAATTTAATAAAATTCGCATATGTAAAGGATGTTGGTACCTCAACATCACCAGTAGAAGGATGTTTAACTTCCTCAGTATCAAAGAGTGAAATGAATATGGCTACTGAATATGCTGATCGAACTGTCACTGGCAATGGAGTGAAAGTTGGAGTATACGAAGCGGGATTAGTTAACAAAAACGATTCCGCTTTTTCTAATGCCAACATAACGGTTAAAAAAGTATTTTTTAATATGTATGTAGCTGAACATACAACTTTAATGGCAAAATTTATAGCAGGTAATGAAGGTATCGCACCTGATGTTGATTTATATAGTGCATACCTTGATGATACTATGACTGGAGAACTTGATTGGTTTGTTGAAAAAGGTGTAAGACTCATTAACATGAGTTGTGGAGAAAAAGCAAACCTTGGAACTTACAGTTCTGTGAGTGCCACAATTGACTCTTATGCCTTTCAATACAACATTTTATTTGTTGTAGCAGCGGGCAATCTAGGAGATGAAGATGTTGAATATGTCTCTAACCCTGGTCTTGCTTATAACGTTTTAACTGTTGGATCATCAACTGATGATAAATATAAAGCACCACATTCTTCCTTCGTTGAAGAGGTCGGACCTGCGAAACCAACAATTGTCGCACCTGGACTAAGAATAGGCTTTCCAAGTGGAACTGAAGGATATACAGGAACAAGTATAGCTACTGCCTTAACAACTGGAGCAATAGCATGCATACTTGAAAAACATCCTGATTTATTTGAACAACCTCAAAAACTTATTAGTTTAGCGGTGGCTTCTGCTGAAAGATTTGAAAAAAATGAATTTTATCGTCTTGATTGTGGTTTAAGTGATCGTATTGGTGCTGGTGAATTTGACTATACTGAATTTTCTAAATCAGTAAGATTCTGTACAGCTGTTAACAACACTACTGGAAAGTCATGTGATACGATTATTACTAAATATATTAATCTATTTGGTGGCCAAAAAGTTGATATTTCAGCCGCATGGTTTGTTCCAAGTGATGGAAGTTTGCTTGTAACCCAAGCTACTGACTATGATATTTATGTATATAACATTCATACTAATAGTTTAGTTGGTCAAATTTTATCAACCGAAAATGTGGAAAATCTCCATATTGTCAATGATTCTGAAGAATCAATGTCACTACGCATTGAACTTAAACAATTAGGAGATATCAGAAGTGAAACTGGAGATCGTGTTGCGTTAACCTATCATTATAGTTGGATTGATGATACAATTGAACACTAATCATTGCTTGATTTTTTATATTTAAATTTATTAAAGGTTAAAAATAATAATTAGAAAATTTAAAAACAAAAGTTAAAAAAATTAAAATATTTTTAAAAAAGGTATTGACATTTTGTAAAAATGTGCTATAATATATTAGCACTCAGATAGTAAGAGTGCTAAAGGAGGCATGTTTTATGGAAATGCAAGATTATGCAAATGATGCTAACATTCTTGAAAAGTTTGGTCGAGATGTTACTGATGCAGTAAGAAATGGAAAGATAGATCCCGTTATTGGTCGTGAAGAAGAGATTCTACGTGTAATCCAAATCTTAGCAAGAAAAACAAAGAATAACCCTATTCTAATTGGTCAACCAGGTGTTGGTAAGACCGCAATTATTGAAGGATTAGCACAACGTATTGTTAAAAATGATGTGCCTACTACTTTGAAGAATTGTCGTATATACGAACTAGATATGGGAGCACTAGTTGCTGGTGCTAAATATAGAGGCGAATTTGAGGAAAGACTTAAAGCCGTCTTAAATAAAATTAAAGAAAGCAACGGAGAAATAATATTATTTATTGATGAAATCCATCTAATTGTTGGTGCTGGTAATGCTGAAGGTGCCTTAGATGCAGGTAATATGTTAAAGCCTATGCTTGCTCGTGGTGAACTTCACTGCATTGGTGCAACTACATTAAATGAATATCGTAAATATATTGAAAAAGATAGTGCACTTGAAAGAAGATTTCAAAAGGTTTATATCTCTGAACCTACTGTAGAAGATACTATCAGTATCTTAAGAGGTTTAAAGGAAAGATTTGAAGTCCATCATGGTGTAAGAATTAGCGATAGTGCGATTGTCGCAAGCGCAATGCTTTCTAATCGTTACATCACTGATCGATTCTTACCCGACAAAGCCATAGATTTGATTGATGAAGCTTGTGCAGCCTTAAGAACAGAAATGGATTCAATGCCAACTGAACTAGACACTTTAAAACGTCATATCATGCAACTTGAAATTGAGAAAGCTGCGCTTTCCAAAGAAACTGATGCTTTAAGTGTGGAAAGACTACATAAGATTGAAACTGAACTCGCAAGTAAGAAGAAGGAAGCAAAAGAACTTACGGAAAAATGGCAAAAGGAAAAGAAAGATATTGAAGAAATTAAGCATAAACAAAAATTACTTGAAGCTGCTCGTCATGAATATGAACAAGCAACCTACAATGGTGATTTGAACCGTGCTGCTGAACTTCAATATGGTATTATTCCTAATTTAGAGAAGGAACTTGCAGTATACCAAGAAAAAGAAAAAAATGAAAAAATGATTTCTGAAGTTGTAACTGACGAAGACATCGCCAAGATTGTTAGTAAGGCAACTAACATTCCGGTATCAAAGCTTGTCAAAGGTGATCGTGAAAAACTATTGAACTTAAAAGAAACTTTAGCTAAACGTGTTATCGGTCAAGATGATGCCTTAGAGCTTGTCTCTGATTGCATCATTCGTCAACGTGCCGGCATTAAGGATGAAAATAGACCTATCGGTTCATTCTTATTCTTAGGCCCAACCGGTGTTGGTAAGACTGAAGTATGTAAGAGCTTAGCAGAAGCTTTGTTTGATAGTGAATCTCACATGGTACGTTTTGATATGAGTGAATATATGGAACCTCATTCAGTCGCTCGTTTAATCGGAGCGCCTCCAGGATACGTTGGATACGATGAAGGTGGTCAATTAACTGAGGCTGTAAGACGTAGACCTTACTCCATCATCTTGTTTGATGAAATTGAAAAAGCCCATCGTGACATTTTCAATGTCTTATTACAAATCCTAGATGATGGTCGTATTACTGATGGTCAAGGTAGAACTGTCGACTTCAAGAATACCATTATCATTATGACTTCTAATATTGGTAGCGATAAATTTTACAATGAAGATCAAAAACCAAATATGCAAACTATCATAAGTGAGTTAAAACTATATTTTAAACCAGAATTTATTAATAGAATAGATGAAATAGTTCTATTCCACCCTCTAACAAGGGACGTACAATTCAAGATTGTACAAAAATTATTAAACGATCTTAAAGTGCGACTTGAAGCCAATAATATTAAGGTTACTTTCACTGATGAACTATGTAAACATATTCTTGATGAAAGTTATGATATTAACTTTGGTGCTCGTCCATTGAAACGTTATATTCAAAAGAACGTAGAAACACTCGTCGCAAAAGATATAATCACATCAACAATTAAACCAAATGAATCTTATACCGTGGATTATGCTAATGGTGAAATTGTTGTAAAACACGACTAAGCAATCACGACTCATGAGCTATAGAGAAATCTATAGCTCTTTTTTCATAAATTTTATAGTTTCTTCATATTATTAATATAGAGAAAGGATGAATAATATGGAAATAAGAATGAACTTTACAGATTTTATTAAGATAAAATCTATACTTAAAATTGTTGACCTAAGTGGGGAAGTAATCGATTATCAAATTGACAAAAATGAGATAAACGGAATTATGGGAATTAATGGAAAGTACGCTAAAGAATCCCTTGATGAAACTTATACATTCAATGAAGAAATTCCTTTTAATTTTATCTTCAAAGACAATGTCAAAAACGTTGATGATGTCGATTGTGTGAACCTAGAGTATGAAGTAGTTGATTCAAGAGGAATTGAACTATCTTTTGATATTAGACTAGATTATGAATTAGAAGGTTTAGTTGATGAAAGAAGAGAACTAGAAGTTTCCGAGGAAGTTAGTGAACCTGAAGTAATTGAAAGTGAGGAAACTGAAACCCCTGAGGAGGTTACCCCACCTGAGATTGTAACTTCCCTTGGTGAAAGAGTGGAAGAAGAAATCACCGAAGAACCAGTGGAAGTTGAATCCGCAAAAGAAGAGATCACCAAATTAATTGATAAAAAATTAACTAGTACTCTTTTATCAAAAGAAGATAACTTACCCCAGGAAGAATCAATCTTTGAGGGGATCGAAGAAAGAAAATCAACATTAAGAATATGTTATTTTAAAACTGATGCTGAGCTTGAAAAAGTATGTAAAGATAATAATGTATCAATTAATCAAGTATTTAAAGAAAACCAAAATTTAAACATTAATGAAACAAGAAGAGTAATCATTAATGAATAAACTAAGGGTAATTGGTAATGACCTTGTTAAATACTATGAAATTGATTTAACCGATTATCGCCCCCTCACTTCTAAAGCATTTAGAATCGTTGATAAAACGGGTAAACAATATTTTGTTAAAGAGACATTACCAAATACCCTTGAGAAATATCAGTTTCTTTACAACCAAGGGTTAACGAATATTCTTTACCCTTTAAAAAACTTTGAACAAAAGTTTGTAACAAGAAATCCTTTAGCTTCGTTTTATGTTAGCAACTTTTATGATGATACAACGATCATCAGTGAACCCAAAGCTCAACACATGCTAAATGAACTTGACAATCTTCATGAGAAAACCTCATTTAAAAGACAACTTAATCCCATGACCTCAAGACCTAAATTTGAAGAACTGACCAACCGCTTAGATTATAAATTTACAATGTTAGAAAACTATATCAGAAGTGTTGAAGCAAAGCCTCTTAACATGTATTCAATGCCAGTACTAGCTAACTACCAGTATGTCCTTGATGCGAAAAAAGAACTAGTGAGACTTCAAAAAAGAATCATTAGCAGTATTAAAGCTAAAGATTCGATTGATTATAGTTTTGTTCATAATAATCCTCAATTAGAACACACCATCAATTACAATGGTTCATATTATTTAATAAGCTTAGATAATGGAAAAATAGGCGTAGAAAGCCTTGATTTTGCAAAATTCTATATTGAAAATGAAAATCTCAATCTTGATTTTAAAGATATCTTTATTAACCATTTTAAAGGCCTAAATCCTTTTTACTATGATTACTTCAGATATTTAGTTTTACTCATCTATATTTCCCGACTTGATGTTGCAAGTGATGAATACATCAACGCGGAAATCTTTATTTCTACGACAAATTCCATCAAAAAATACTTTACAAACTTTCAAGACGTAAATGAAGATGAAGAGTAAAAAATAGGCAAATTGTAATATCAAATGCAACAAAATAAAAACCAGGTTTTTTAGCCTGGTTTAAGATTATTTAGTTGAAAAT
>CAKPAZ010000030.1 GCA_934133195.1 uncultured Bacilli bacterium
GGTAAAACCTTACTATTTAACAAATATATTTTTGAACTTTAGCATATCACTGTCAAACTTGGGTTATATCATATTTTGTTTGTGATTTCTTTAAATTTACTTATTTTTTTGAAAACGTTTTACTAAAAAAATTAAATATTAAAAAAAACATCCCCTTAAGGATGTTATAGTTTATATGATTCTTTAACGTCAAGAACAAAGATTGTAGCTCCATTTACACTTACTTCAAAAGGGAAGGAATTTAAGATACCATATTCATCAACGTTTTCTTTATTAAGTTTTTTCTTTCTAGTTTTTGCGACTTCACCTACGGTTGCGACAAGCTTAGACACGCGATCATCTTCTGTACCTACTAAGAAGGTAGTATTACCATTTCTTAATAATCCCCCAGTACTCGCAAGTTTTGTAACAAAGTATTTTTCTTTTAGTAGTCTTTCCGTTACATTTTTTGCGTCTTCATTAGTTACTATAATTAATACTAATTTCATAGATTCATCCTCCTTGGTAGTATTTTACCATAATTAGGATCTTTTGTAAAGAATTTAAGATTTATTTTTAAAATATGTTAAATGAATTTTTCCTATTTTTTTATTAATAAAAGCAATCAATAAGTTATAAATTAGCATATATGATATAATATAAAAAACTTAAATTGGAGGATAATATGTTAACAATTAGAAAAGCTACAAAAAGCGATGCTTTAAAAATTTTAGAATATTGTAAAATAATTGGTGGTGAAACTGATAATCTCACCTTTGGAAAAGATGGTATACCCCTTAAGGTTGAAGATGAGGAAAAGTACCTTGATAGCATGTATAATTCACCAACTGATTTATACCTAGTTGCAACCATTAATGATGAAATTGTGGGAGCATGTTGTTTTTCTACCTATAAAAAGAAACGCCTTTGTCATCGTGGAGAGATATCTATTTCGGTAAAAAAAGACTACTGGAACCAGCATATTGGAAGTAAATTAATGGAAGAAACTATTCTTTTCGCAACTTCTTTAACTTCTTGTGAAGTCATTTCTTTAGAGGTTAGAGCCGATAATTTAAAAGCTATTTCACTATATAAAAAATTTGGCTTTGAGGTAATTGGAACCTTTAAAAACTTTATGAAAGTAAACGGCAAGGCAATTGATTGTTTAATAATGGAGTTAATTATTAAATAATCTTTTTTTAATGAAAGCGTTAACTTTTTTTGTTAATTTTAATAACTAAACCTTTGTAAAAAGTACAATTTTTTGGTATAATAAGTAACAGGAGGTAAGATATGAATAGACAATACATAAATATTACTTACAAAAAAAGCATTCATTTGCGATTCTTACTACTACTAGTCCTAGCTTTTATTCTTTTAACTTTGACTAGCTGTAAAAAAACCGAAACAATTGATGATCCTATTGCCTTAGGTTTTATTGACAAAACGGCTTATATCATTAATAGTAAAGGTGAAAACCTTAGTTTAAAAGAATATGATGAAGTTAAACCATACTATGATGAATATCTAATGGTAAAAAAGAATAATAAATGGGGATACATCAAAAACGATGGAAGTGTCGTTACCAAACTAAGATTTGATGAAGTATACCCAATGAAAGAAAATAAAGCTGTGGTTATCCTTGATGGTAATTATCATATCATCGATAATACTGGTAAAATTATTTATAGTCTTCATAATGGAATTACTGCTAATAGTTATTTCACTAATGATTGTTTAATTATTGAACAAAATGGTCTTTATGGCGTATTGAAATATGACAATGATTCAAGTAGTTTTTCTCTTATAATTAGACCTACTTATAACTATCTAAGTAACTTTAAAAATGAAATTGCGGTGGTGGGAATGTTTAATGAAAATGATGTTATTAAATATTCTTATCTTACAAAAGAAAATCTAAATATCTTTAACGGTTATCCTTTTGATGAAGCTGAAGATTTTAGCTGTGGCCTCGCAAAAGTTGGAATTTATGAAAATGATAAGATGAATTACCAATATGTAAAGATGCCATCAACCTTAGATGTTACAACAACTCCTTCTTATTTAATTGATAATACTACTTCTTCCATTGTTAGATATGATTATGGAACAACATGTGAAAACAATATGATTTTTGTTGCTGATTATGTCGTATATCCTGAAGGAACGATTGAAGATAACACAAGATATTATAAAAGTTTTACCTTTATTGATACCGATGGTAATAGAAATTATGATGAAGCAATCGAGAGTATTGCTAAAAAAGTTCCTAAGAACTTCTTCCCTTTTGCTCCATTTTATATTGATGATATCTTTTGTTTTATTAACGCTACAAAGAGTATTCCTGTATGTAATGTTGTAAGATTAACCCATATGCAACAAATTACTGAGGATGATACTTATGTTGACTATTATGAATTTAAAAATGCAAACTATGATACCGATGAATCTAATCCTATTATTAGTTCATTCTTTAAAGATAACAAGATAACTTCCCAAGTAGGTATGGGTTACTTATCTTATCCAAGTGAACTAAAAACACCAATATACCTTAAATCTTTGAACTCTTATGTTACAGCAGGAAAAATATATGGAGATAAATGGAGTATCCTTAAGATTGAAGCGGTTAAAATTGATAAAACAACCCAACCTAGTCATATCTTAGATGACTATGACATCAATCTTTACTACTTTATCCCTATTATCTATGACAATATTATTTATTAGGAGCGCTCACGATGATTACAATAAAAAACCTCAATAAATATTACAAATCAGGTCAAGGTACATACCATGCGCTTCGTGATATTAACTTAACCTTACCAGATAAAGGCATGGTCTTTATTGTTGGTAAGAGTGGTAGTGGTAAAAGTACCCTACTAAATGTAATTGGTGGACTTGATGGATACGATAGTGGTGAATTATTAATTGATAATGTCACAACTAAAGGATTTACCAAGAAAGACTATAATGCATATCGTAATACTTACATTGGCTTTATCTTTCAAGAATTTAATGTCATTAAAACTTTATCAATTTACGATAACATTGCTTTATCTTTGGAACTACACCATTTAAATGTTAAAGAACATCATGAAGAAATAATGGAAATCATTGAAAAAGTAGGCTTAAAAGGCAAAGAAAACCGCAAGATGAATGAAATATCTGGTGGTGAAAGACAACGTGTGGCGATTGCGAGAGCTTTAATCAAACATCCCAAAGTTATTATTGCTGATGAACCTACTGGAAATCTTGATGCTAAAAACCGTGATATCGTAATGGATATCTTAAAATCACTTAGTAAAGAACGTTTAGTTCTAATTGTTACCCATGATAAACAAATGGCTGACCTTTATGGTGATCGTTTTATTACCATAAAAGATGGTGCTGTCATTGATGATACAACAAATAAACCTGAAAATTTAGTTATAACGAATAAAGAATATGATACAAAACCAATTTCTCCAACTGCTAAGACTAGTTTAATTCTATCAGCGAAAGCAGTTTTACTTAATAAATGGCGATTCTTATTAATTGTTATTTTATTTTCTTTTAGCTTAATCTTTGCAGGAAGCAGTGTTAACTTATTTTTAACTAACTCTACAAAAGAATATGCTAACTATCAAAAAGAATATAATAACTTTGTTGTAAATTTAACTCAAGAGTATACCAATCACGGATATACTGAAAATACAGCTTTCTACAATTCTGAAGTAGAAAAGTTAATTACTAAATATCAAACAACAACTGACAATGAAGGCTTTGACATCTTAAAATCAATGATTTTTGATATTAACATTAATATTGATGATTATGCGGACGTATGGACTTATTCAACAACTATTCAAAGACTAATTGTAAGTAGTAATATTAATGACTTAGAAAAGGTTAGACCATATAAAGATGAACCACGTGGAGTAAACTACAACCAATATGGCGTATACATTACTGACTATGTGGCTGACTGTCTAATCTTCTATAATTATTTTAATGATGAATCTTTACAATATGATGCATCAGATGATGAAGATCGCTTAAAGAAGTTTGATGCTATCATTGAAAGACAAATTAATGTTGATTATCTTAATCATCCTCTTTATATTAAGAATGTAATAAAAACTAATTATTATGATTTACTTAGCTCTGATTTAAGTGACTCTAAAAATAAAGCCGCATTACTTGATAATATTGCTTACTATAGTTCAATCTTTGTTACTCCTACAATCTACAACAATATTGTTGCGAAAGATTTAAGTGAAGTTGCAAACTTTAAATATACTTACGATAACTTCATTTATGACTGTTTCAGTAAAACTGGAAAATATGAAGGTATCAAGATTATGCCATTTAATAGTGATACAATGGAAATTGCTAAATCACTTGATAAAGATGGTAACGTTGAAACTAATGAAGATGGTACACCTATTTATTTAGGTAGAGCCCCAATTAAACCCGAACAACAACGACCAACCCAAATGGCCGTATCAAGAGGTTTCCTTGAAAAAGTCTTAGGAGTTAAAAACGATCAATATACTTTTGTTTATAACTCTAATGATAAAAACTATATTCTAACTAATGTTTATGGTAATCAAGTTACTTTCTATATGTTAGGTTATTCAAGAGTTCCTACTCCTCTTAACTTTGTTGTCTCTTGTATTGTTGAGGAGGAAGAACCAGTTATTTATACAACATCACTTGAAACCAATGATTTATTTGTTAATTATTTAACTAATAGCTATGGTAAGGGTGATAATATGGCAGGATTCCCTCTTCTTCTTATCAATAATGATGTAAATGTTAATGCTAAACTTTATAATGAATTAATTAATGAAAAAGCAATAATTAATAACGTTTCTTACAAGAAACTTCAAGTAGTTAATGCTTTTATCGATAGTAACTTAATTTTATTTGTTGGACTTTTCTTTATTTTCTGTTTATTCAGTATTTTATTAATTTTTAACTTTATTATTATTAATATTAAGAATAGTACTAAAGATATTGGTATCTATATGTCTTTAGGTATGAATGGTTGGAAAATTTCTTTAATTTACCTTTTCCAAGTATTATTCATAAGTGTTGCTTCAATGATTATTGCTTTAATTGGCACCGTAATCTTCTTAAACATCCTTGACGCAAGTTTTACATCTGAGGCCATGGTTAACTTTAAGATCATTAACTTTACCCCTCTTGGTGCTCTTGCAATCTTCTTGCTTGCGTTTATTACACCTGTTCTTTCAGTTATTTTCCCATTAATATCTTTAAGTAATAAAAAACCTATAGATATTATTAAAGTTTCATAAGGAGGTATACGGATGATTACAATTAAAAATGTTAATAAATATTATCATTCTGGTAATGAAGTAGTGCATGCAGTTAGAGATTTCTCCGTTACCTTCCCTGATAAAGGCTTAGTCTTCATCTTAGGTCCCTCAGGATCTGGTAAAAGTACCCTCCTTAATATCTTAGGTGGACTTGACCTACCTGATAGTGGTGAAATCTGGATTGAAGATTATGAACTATCTAAACTATCTAAAAGTGAAAGAACCGCATACTTAAATAGTTATCTTGGTTTTGTCTTTCAAGAATACAATATCTTAAAAGACTTAACTTTAAATGAAAACATAAGTTTACCCTTAGAGATTCAAAATGTTAAACGTAAAAAAAGAAAAGAATTACTTGATGAAATAATTAAAAAAGTTGGTCTTGAAGGCCTAGAAAAAAGAAAAGTTAGTCAATTATCAGGAGGACAAAAACAACGTATTGCGATTGCGAGAGCTGTTATTAAAAATCCTAAACTAATTATCGCTGATGAACCAACCGGAAACCTTGATAGTGAAACTTCTACTACTATCTTTGAGTTATTTAAAGAACTATCTAAAGATCGTCTAATCATTATTGTTACCCATGATGAAGAGTCAGCTCTTATGTATAATGATATGTTAATCCGTATCTCACCAGATGGAGGTGCAACATATGAAGAAAAATAGTTTATTTAAAAAAGCTCATATTCCTTTTCACATTTGTTTAAAACTTGCTTTAAAGAACATTTGGAAAAAGAAATTTAGATTCTTAATTATTACAATAATATGTAGTATCTCTCTTGCCTTTTTATCATTTACCATTGAACTAAATGGTGATAAACTAAGACAAAATGTTTACACAATGGTAGAAAACGGATATGAATACACAGATATTTATCAATACTTACCATTAGATAAAGAAGCTGAAAAGGAAAGTTTCTACAATAAATATAATAGTGTTGAACTTGATTTAGATGCTTATGAAAAAATTAAAAAGGATATTCCTGAAATGAATATCCACAAATATGAAAATGTTAAAATTGATTATGCTTTTAAAGATGCTGATATTTTCACATCTTTCTACCCTGGTTATATTCAAACAATCATTGAATTTGATAAAACTAATAAATATGAATTATTAGCAGGAAGATTACCTAATGAAGATAGTAAAGAAATCTTAATTACTGATTATCTAGTCTATGCGTTCAATTATTTTGATGTTCTAATGCAAGATGGTACCTACTATGACTATTTAAATAAATTTATTGATTTAAACATCAATAAAGGATACAAAATTGTTGGTGTAGTTAAAACTAACTTTGATCGTTGGGTATCCCAAACTGGATTTAAAAACTCTAAAATTGATGAATCAGAAAAACAAAATCTTTCATATTTTAATGATTTTGTAATGATGAATGCAATTATCGTTCCATCTAAATACTATGAAATTGAAAAAGTCGACCTATCAGGAGTTACAACTTTTACTAAAAAGAATGCTAATCGTGCTGATTGGTTATTAACTATTGAAAAAACAGGACTTTTAAAGAATGCGGTTCCTAATGAATTATCATTTATTGACCGAAATCTTGATGTAACCTATCATGTAGATAGATGGTCAAGACAACCATATGGTTATAAACCTACTTCTTCTGAGGAAATCGCCATTCCTAAGTCTTGGGTTAAACTCCTATTTGGTATTAACTTTAATATGTTAAGTATCAGTGAGTTTTATAATTTAATTTATCAAACTAAATTACAAATCACTATTACTCCATCACATAAACAAAATACAATGACTAAAACATTTACCATTGTTGGAGTTACCGAAAGTGAAGATTATGCCTTGATAAATGAAGATACTTCAAAATTCCTTGAAGATTATCGTCAAGAATCTGAAAAAGTAATCGTTAACCTTCCTAAGAGTGCAAACGAAACTTACAATCTTTTCCAAAAAGCTTATAAACATGGCTATATAATTGATGTTTGGAAATATCATACTGATATTGATTCTTATGTAGTTGATCCATTCATCAATATCATATCTAAAGCTGGTCTTATTGTATTCGTTGCTTTTACCGTTGGTATTATGTGGACAATCATTACCATTGAAATTGTTGACTCCAAAAAAGAAATCGGAATCTTACGTTCTATTGGTTTAAGTGGAGCGAAAGTATCATCAATCTTTATTATCCAAGCATTACTGGTTAATTTAATAGCTTATGGTATTTCGATCATTATTGCTCATTTTGTTATTACCTCATATAATAGTGGATTAACAGATGAGTTAAATCTAATTTCGCTTTACATGTACACTATGACTTATCGTACACCAGTATTCTTACTTGGATTTGTCTTAATTATGACAATAATTTCAACATTCATTCCATTATATCGTATAATGTCACAAAAGATTATTGATGTTATCAATGAAAGAGAATAAGAAAAGAGCCTCTAGGGGCTCTTTTTTCATATTTTATGAAATTGTTAATTTTAGATTTAATTAAGTAATAAAAATACTAATGATATTAATATGATTTTTGATAGATTAATTTTTCATCATTAGTTAATTGTTGTTTTAATGTTGATTATCCTTTCTATAATATTTTAGCACTCACACGTACTTTCTAACCTAACTACCACAATTAATTCAACTTTCTCAACATATTCATTTTTTTCATAATATTTTACAGCCTCTTCCACTTCATTCTCACCAGGTTTTTTTAAATATATTGTTACAGTTTTTAAATATATTATTTCATTTTCTAAATTAGTCACATCATAATCCCAAGAGTAATCAAATTTTAAAAAATTATTATATTGAAAATCACTGGCTTGAAATTCTTCATTATCTAATTTTGATTTATACTCATCTTTTATATATACTTCTATTTCATCATCTAAATGATTTAACATTATCCATTCACATTTTTTTACAAACTTTAGTTTTTTAAAATGAGACATAGCTTTTTTTATTTGATTATTATAAAATTTGTGTAAATAAATCGTCATATATCCCATGTCATCTTCTTCAATCCAATGACCATAACTAAATTTTTTAAGATTATCATATTTAAAATCATTTTCTTTAAATTCTTCATTTATGAATTTTGATTTATATTCTCCTTTAATGTATATTCGAAACTCACCTCTACAATATTTATAAATATAATCATTTTTATTACAACTAACCATACCAAAGGTTACTATCAATAAAACTAATAATATAAGTATTTTTTTAATTTTCATCTTGATTATCCTTTCTATAAAATATTTATTATTCTATAACAAGTACTGCTATTGGTTCAACTTTTTTAACATACTTATTTTTTTCATAATATTTTATTGCTTTTTTTAATTCATTTTTACCAGGTTTTTTTAAACTTATATAAACACTTTCTACATTAGTCAAATCATAACCCCAAGGGTACTCAAAGCTTAAAAAATTTTTGTATTTAAAATCATTTTCTTCAAATTCTTTACTTATGAATTTTGATTTATACTCATCTTTAAGAATTAATTCAATTTGGTTGTCAGAGTAATATAACAATATACGTTCACATTTCTTTACAAATTTTAACATTCTGAAATGAAATAAGGCTTTATTTATTTCTTTATTATAATAACTGTCTAATGTGATTATCATATACCCCATGTTATCTTCTTCAATCCAATCTCCATATGTAAATCGACGTAAATTATCATATTTAAAATCATTTTCTTCAAATTCTTCATTTATGAATTTTGATTTATATTCCCCTTTAATGTATATTCTAAACTCACTCTTAGAATATACATTGAGACGATCATCTTTTTCACACCCAACCATACCAAAGATTACTATCAATAAAACTAATAATATAAGTATTCTCTTAATTTTCATTTTCTTTCTCCTTTTTTTTGTTATAATTATATATTTGGCCTATTATTTAAAAAAATGACTAAAAACCTGCATCCTATATTGGCAGTCTACGACTTTTACCCTTACGTCAGAGGCAAAAGCGTATCCTACCTAGCATACAAATATTTAATCATTTTGATTAACTAATATTCAATTGTATAATTAATAATTGATTAATGCCTTTCTCCAGTTAATCTTTTATTAATTATGGGTGGCCCAAACCTTAACATAATTATACCATAGTATAAAAATTCTGTCAATAATTGGTATAATTTTTTTTATTTTTTCTGATTATCTTATGATATATTCAAAAAAGTTATCTTTTGAATTTTACAATTTAATTATATTTTCTCTATATGG
>CAKPAZ010000031.1 GCA_934133195.1 uncultured Bacilli bacterium
AAAGAAACAGAAACTGATCCAATCTTTATATCTTGTGAAATGTCATACTCCTATGCACAAGAAAATGGAAGATACACCTTAGAATTAGATTTTAGTAATAGTCCATTCCCATATCTAGCTTACTATGACTATAGTATAGAAGATAATGATAACATTGGAGCAGCTATAGTTGGTTTTGGCTTTATGTATTCAAATAGGCCAGGAACTGTAGAAATCACTTTAAATTATCAATTAAACCGAAGAGTCTTTATTTATATTACTTTAACAATAACTGAATAATAAGTTATAGAAAGGGAAATTAAATGAAAAGAATAGTAATCTTTTTAATGACATTTTTAGCGTGTATTACGTTATTTGGTTGTAATTCTAAAGAAAACAAAAAAATAAATGAAAATGAACAAACAGAAGAAAATGAAAATAAAGACGAACAAACAAATAACTCACAATTAGTTAAAATTGATATTGAAACTAATAATGATGTAAAAAATATTATCTCATTTATCAATAATGCAGATAATCTAAAAATGACATACATTATGGATAATAAAATTCGTTCTATTCAAAGTGGAGAGTCTTCATTTTATATGTGTGAAATTAATGAAGAACAATATGAAATAATATGTGCATACATTAATGAAAATGAATATGAAGACGAGAGATTCCGTACAGCAGACTATTATTCAAAAGCTTTGTGGTATAAATGTACCAACAAAGATTCTGTAAAAGATAGTATAGATGGATTAAAATTAACAGGAATTTTTATTTCATATGATGCTGTCATAACTAAAGATGTTATTAATCAAAAGAATATGAATCTTAAATGTAAATATTACAATAAAATAGATGAAAGAATTGGTGAACCATATATAATTCCTGATGATTTTAAACCAAAATATAAAAGCTTAATTATATGGGATTTTAAAGATTACATTGAAAACGACAATTATTATTTTAATGATTATATTTTTAAGCTAGGCTATGAACTTCGTTCTAACATAGGTGGTTTGTATCGAGTTGTATTTAATAAAGTTACTTCTGTCAGTAGTGGTAAAACTCAAAATTTTATTGATAAACAATTTGGTGAATCATATCAATATTTTTTAGAATGGTTAACTGATGAAGAAGATTTTGAAAAAATTGATTACTCTACAGATTATTTAGAATATTACGAAACGCATGAAAAAGTAAGTATTAATTTAGAAAAATTTATCGAACTAATAAAAGAAATCACATTAAATTATTGATTAAATTGAATAATCCTTAGTTACATTACAAACAAAAAAGAAAAGGTAGCTTAAACTACCTTTTTTTAAACGCCTTGTAAGATATTAAGATTTCTTAGTTCCGGATCTTTGATTTGATTATTAACAGAATATGCATGAGTATCTAGATTATTACATTTTTCTTTGGTGTAATTTTTATCAATTAATTCATTGATTATTCTTTCTGATATCGATGAGATTAATTCTTGTTTTTTAATGATGGTTTCTTTATCATTATTGTTTAGAATTAAAAAGGATAAGTCATTTTTTAAATCATTTAATAATGTTAAGTTATCAAGTCCTTTAAACATCCATTTATAATATGGCATAAGTGTATTATTTAAAAGATAAATACAGTTTATAGCATGTTTTACAAATTCAAATAAAGATACTTGGGCTCCACTTAAATCATTTCTTTGAATCATTCTTGTAAAATTATACATTCCTGATTGATGCATTAAAAATAGGTTTCCCGCAAGTTTTTTTAGAATAACATCTTGAGGAATATTTTTTAGGTTATTTCTTACAATACTAAATACACCAAGATCATCTTTGAATACTTCACCATTAGTTGCTTCAAGAATGTAGAATTCTTCAACTTTTAACCAATCAGTTAAGGTTTCAAAACCAAATGCATATCCAATTTTATTTTTATAAAATTCATCTATTCTAATTACTCCATATTTCATTTCATCAATAGGAGTAAGTTTTCTTCTTTTATAACCTAAAAATTCATTAGGGAGTGAGGCGTATGCTCTTTCTAATTTAAATATAGTCTTTTCATCAAAATAGGGGGGAACAAACATGCAAAATCCTGGTTCAAAATCATGATCTTTGGATATTTCATCATCATAGCCATAGCATTCTGATCCTGATCCTACTAATCCGATAGCAATTTCTTTTTCTAATTCGGGAAATTTATCATGAATCATTTGTTTTCCAAAGGCTTCATAGTAAGCTTTTGATAATTCAAGACCTTTCATAAATACGTTTTGCCCTTTCATTTAGTTCATTTGCGTATAAGAAATAACCATAGTAAGAATATACACTTGCACACTTACTACAAACGAATGCATAGTAACCATCATTTGTTTCTTTTTTTGAATCAATGATATGCATAGCTTTTTCAAGTAACTCAATTATATATTTTTCTCCCTTTTCTAGTCCATCTTTTTTCTCAATCATTGTTGCCATATTTAAGATTGTAATGGCACTATCAAGTTGATTGTTAGTAGCATCATTTATTAAGATTGCTTTATTATATAAGGTAGTAGCATCATCATATCTTTTCTCATCAACAAGTGCTAACCCCATGTTATTATATAACCCCGCAAGTCTTGAATCATTGGGATTAAGATTTTCTTCATAAATCTTTTTGGTTATTTCATATAAAGGAATCGCTTCATTACTTTTACTTGCAGCCTTATAGACAGTCGCAATATTCAAGTATGTGGTCGCAAAACTAATGGAATCTTTTTCACCATAAAGTTTATCAACTAAAGTTTTCGCATCACTCGCTGTTGTTAACGCAAGCTCTAGCTCTCCATTAATTCGGTAATATCCCATTAATTCATTAAGAATTACAAGCATTCCTTGATAATCTTTAAGAAATCCAGCTTCATTATACCAATACTTTAAAAGATTTAATGCTGCAACCTTATTATCTCGATTAATAAATTCATCATATTTATTAATGATTCGATCAACGGGAATTCTTTCCTTACCATCTTCATTCATACATAATGGACATTCTGGTTCTAAATAATCTTCAGGATATAGTTTTTTATTCATAAATTATACCTCCATTATTATTTTAGCACACTTTTAAGAAAAAAAGTATTATTTGGCTAAAAAATTCAAATTGTGCTATAATAACAATAAAGGGAGGAATGTTATGTATAAGAGTTTTAATTTTCTAAAAAAACTATATTTCGTAAGAACTGGTGGTTCAAAGGAAGAACTTACTGCTGCTAACTTAATTCAAGAAGAATGTGAAAAATTAGGCGTAACCACTGAGTTAGAAGAATTTGAAGTAGATGGATATGAAATTGAAAAAGCCAACCTAAAATTCTTAGATCCCGATTTTGAGGTAGAATGTGTTGGTGTTGGAATGTCATCATCAACATCCGATGAAGGTGTAACTGGTGATTTTATTTATATCACTTCTTTAGAAGATGCTAAAATTCAAGATGTTGAAAATAAAATATGTTTAATCCATTCAAAACTTGTAAACTACAAACTTTATAAAGAATTAGTCAAAAAGAAAGCCAAAGGGTTAATCCTTTGTTGTGGCGATGTTTATAAAAGTAATAAAGATGTTGATTTAGATCCTTATATGTACCGTGTACGCCACTATGAAAATGGCAAAATTCCTGCTGTTTGTATTAGAATGAAAGATGCAGAAAAAGTTTTAAAACAAAAACCTAAAAAAGCAAATTTTGTTTTAAAACAAACAGAAAAGAAAAATCCATCTCATAATGTAGTCGCAACCATTCAAGGTACAACTAAACCAGATGAGATTATTGCTTTTACTGCTCATTATGATTCTGTAAGCTTTTCAAAAGGTGCATATGACAATGCAACTGGTGCAGTTGCTTTATTACAAATATTAGAGTATTATCTAAAGAATAAACCATCAAGAACTCTAAAGTTCATTTGGTGTGGTTCTGAGGAAATGGGACTTCTTGGTTCAAAAGCCTATGTATCAATGCATGAGGCTGAACTTTTAAATTACAAACTATGTATCAACATCGATATGCTTGGTGCAACCTTAGGTTATGACATCGCTTGTGCAACAACTCAAATGTCTTTTGTTAACTATTTACAATATACCTCAAAAGAACTAGGGTTCCCAATTATTGCCAGTCAAGGTGTTTACTCATCTGACTCAACATCGTTCGCAGATAGAGATGTTCCTGCTGTAAGTTTTGCACGTGCAGCCCCAAGAGGTGGTGCAACCATCCATTCAAGAGATGATGTTTTAGATCATCTATCAGAAGAAAATTATTATAATTCATGTAGCTTTATAATTAAATTTTCAAATCGCTTAATTAATTCAATCAGTTTTCCTGTGGAAGAAGGTATCCCAGATAACATGAAAGATGAATTAGATAAATATTTAGGAAGAAAGGAAAAATAAAAAATGAGAAAAAATTTAGGTCCAAAAACATATTTATATCCAATGCCAGTTTTAATTATTGGTACATATGATGAAGCAGGTACTCCTGATGCCATGAATGCCGCATGGGGTGGTATCTCTGATTTCAATGAAATTTCAATTGCTTTAAGTCTTGAACACAAAACTGTAAAAAATCTTTTACAAACAAAAGCCTTTACTGTAAGTATTGCAGATAAAGAAAACGTAATAGCATCTGATTATGTAGGAATTGTATCAGGAAATAAAGTTCCTAACAAACTTGAAGTTGCTGGACTTCATACTGTAAAGAGTGAATTCGTTAACGCTCCTATCATTACTGAATATCCAATGACTCTTGAATGCACAGTCAAATCATTTAATGAAGAAACTGGAATCTTAACAGGAAAAATAGTTAATATTTCTGTAGATGAAAGAATCTTAGATGAAAAAGGTCATATTGACCCACTTAAACTATGCCCAATTACTTATGATCCAGTAAATAACAGATATTATACGCTTGGTGAATTAGTAGGCGATGCTTTTAAAATCGGAAAAGAAATAAAATAATAAAATTTTAAGGTTTGTTTAAAGTAACGATTATACAATAATATTGTAATAATTATAAAAAAGAAGGGGATAAAATGAAAAAACAAATTAAAAAACTATATTTATTATTTATAATGTTCATACTTGTATTTTCACTTGTTGGTTGTAAAGTTAATTCAAATAATACACCATCAAAAATTGAAAGTTTAAATGGTGAAGTAGTAGAATTAAAAGTTAGTGATAACACATCTAAAGTAAATAGCATAGAAGAAGCTGTGGAAATTGCTTATCCATCAGTTGTTGTTATCAATGCTACATCAACCACTAGTACTAGCAGTGGTAGTGGAGTCGTAATCGGCCATAGTGAAAATTATACATTCATTGTTACATGTTGTCATGTTGTTGAAGGATACAAAAACTATGAAGTAATCACTACCTCAGGTACCCTTTTTGACGCAAGTCTAGTTGGTGGTGACCCAATGACAGATCTTGCAGTTATCGCTATTGAAAAAACGGACCTTCCCGAAGTTACCTTACTTGAAGATTCATCGACACTAAAAATCGGTAGTGATGCCATTGCTATTGGTAATCCACTTGGTACTCTAGGGGGAACCGTAACAAGAGGTATTATTTCTGCGACTAGTAGAAATATTAAAATGAGTGATGGCAGTGTTCATACCTTAATTCAAACTGATGCGGCCATCAATTCAGGTAACTCAGGTGGTGGATTATTCAACAATCAAGGTCAATTAATCGGAATAGTTAGTGCGAAGTATTCTGCAACCGGTGTTGAAGGTCTAGGCTTTGCGATACCATCTTCAACCGTTAGAACCATTGTAACAGATTTAATTAAAAATGGTTATGTATCAGGTGTTACAAATCTTGGTGTAACCTTCTCTGATTACTATTATCGTACTGGTGGATTCTTTGGTTCAACAATTAAAGTTGTTTGTGTAAGCTATGTTGATCCAAATGGAAGTGCTAATAATCTTTTAAAGAAAGAAGATATTCTAGTAGAAATTGATGTTCATTATCAAGATTCAACAAAACAAGAAGTCTCACTAAAGAACTTTAGTAACGCTGATGAAGTAAATGAATTCCTAAATAATCTTGATTTAAAGATTGGTGATAAACTAACATTCAAAGTAAAAAGAGGAAGTTACAATGCTTCAGTAACAGAAGTAAACGTAACACTTGTACAATACGTATATAAGGAGTCATAAAATGAAATTTGATTATAACCAAATCGAAGCGAAAGTTTTACCTAATTTTAAAAATGGTGAAAAAGAACTAAGAGTAAAAATGTATGATGATGAGCTAAACAAAATAATGCGTGGAACCCTTATTCCAGGAGCATCAATTGGACTACATACTCATGAGAATAATTCAGAAATTATTTATATAATATCTGGACATGGGATTGCACTCATCGATGGAAAGCAAGAAGAAGTAGGTCCTAATACTTGTCACTATTGTAAAAAAGGTAGCTCTCATACATTAATTAATAATGGTGATGAAAACTTAGAATTTTTCGCTGTAGTTGCTAATCAATAAAATAAGTGGTATGAATATCATCTGATATTCATACCTTTTCTTTGTCTTTTTTGAAAAAATGTGATATAATTTGTTATAATATATGCTAAATATATAGGAGATAATAACATGAAAAAATCATTCTTAAAACTAATTATTTTATTCCTATCATTCTTAACTCTTTGTAGTTGTCTTACAACTAAAAAGCTAGATGCTCCAATCATTTTTGAAGAAAACTATGTTGTTAGATGGAATAAAATTACCAATGCAACCAGTTATATTATTAACATTAATGATGAAGAAATTGAAACTGATAAGCTTTTCTTTGATTTAAAGACTTTAAATCATACTGAATATAATGTGAAAGTAAAAGCCATCAATAAAGAAGAAAAATTAGAAAGTAAATATAGTAATAGTATTGTTATCGTTTATTTTGAAGAAGATACCGAAAAATTAAATACACCAGTTCTTACAATTGATGGTAAAAAACTTTCATGGGAACAAATTGAAAATGCAGAAGCTTACGATATTTATATTAATAACATTCGTTATGATACTACTAAAGAAACAATGTATGAACTAAATTTTAAAAAAGAAGGTACTTATACCATCTTTGTTAAAGCCATAAGTAGTAATAAAAAATATACCGAAAGTGATGCTAGTAATAGTGTTGAGTATATAAAAGAAATAACCACAATGACTATTGCAGAAGCAAAGGAAGCCATTGATGAAAATCCTTATAATGATACTAAAATCACCATCATAGGAAAAGTAATCGGAATCGATTCTAATGGATACTTCCATGTAGCCGATGAAACTGGTGCTATCTATGTTCGTTCACAAATTGACTATGCGAAATACTATAATACAACTGTCAAAATTACAGGTTATGGATTTATATATCGTGGATCATATAATTATCCTGAATATACACGCCAAATAAAAAGTGATAACATTAAAATTGAACCATATACCGAAAGTGTTGTGACTCCTAAAGAAGTAGTAACCATTACTAAAAACCAGTTAATGGGCTATGATGAAGTTAGTTGCATGTACGCTCCTTTCTTCGGTAATGTAGTTTCAATTACCGGAATAGTTGAAGTAGGTTCAAGTAAGTACAATTTCTACCTAAATGATGAAGAAGGAAACCACCTAGTTCAAATTCATCATTACTCTTTGAATTTTAATAATACCATTGATGACTCAGAACGAAATATCTTCTTAAAACTTAATCATAAAGAAGTAACACTAAAAGGTATAATTTATCGTTATTACAATGCTGATTCAATATGGACCTTACAATGTATTGGCCTTGAAAATGAAGTGAGTGTAAATTATGATAAATTACTTCCTCCAACCATCAATGTTAGTAACCAAGTAGTATACTGGGATAAAGTAGATAATGCTACAGGATATAATATTTATGTTAATGACCTTCTTGTTACCACCCTAGGTGCAGATGAAACGGAATATTCCTTTGAAAATTATACAAGTGGAACTTATAAAGTAAGAGTAACATCAATTAATAATACAAGTTCTGATGTAACCGAAAGTAACTTAAGTAATGAAGTAATAATAAGAGTAGGTCTTGAAAACTCACAAGTTAATATCTTTATGGTCAATGATACTCATGGAGCTTTTGTTGATGGTAACTTCCCAGGGGTTGAAAGAGTAAGTACTTTAATTAACAAACTTGAAGGAACTGATGGTGAATATATCAAAATTGCTAATGGCGATATGTTCCAAGGAAGCTATGTTTCAAGTATACTATATGGAAAACCAATTCTTGATGCTTTAAATGAAATGAAATTTGATGCATTTATCATCGGAAATCATGAGTTTGACTGGGGTATTGAAAAGATAGCTGAATACAAAGATGGTAACCTTGCTAATGGCGAAGCAAACTTCCCATTTGTTTGTGCTAACATCTATGACAAGAAAACTAATAAACTTTTAAGTTGGCTAGATCCATATACAATTGTAGAAAACAATGGTAAAAAAGTTGGTATCATAGGCTTAATTGGTCATAACCTTGAATCAAGCATTTTATCACAAAATGTGAAAGATTATGATTTTGTTTATCCATTACAAATTGTAAAAGATCTTGCTAAAGAATTAAGAAATGATAAAAAATGTGATAGTGTTATTGTCTCAATTCATGACTATGATGCAGAATTAAATAATAACCTTGCTAAACTACAAGATGATGAAAGAATAGATGCCATCCTTTGTGGACACACTCACTCAAATGAATATGATACCTTAACAAGAAGTGATGGCGTAAAGATTGCGGTAGTAGAAAATCGAGATAAAAACCAATCTGCCTCAACATTAAATCTAAAATTTGAAGGTAATGATTTAACTAACACTATTATGAATCGTTATTATCCTGAAAACTATAGTAAAGATACAAAACTAGCAAAACTAATGGAAAAATATCAAGATACCATAAATGAAAGTAATCGTGTACTTGGTACTACAAATGAATACTTAAATCGCTCTACGCTTGGAATGTATGCAACCGCAGCAATGAAAGATGAGTATGATGCTGACATTTCAATTATGAATACAGGTGGAGTACGTGCATCCATTAGCTATGGAGAAATCACTGTTGCTAGCGTATTTGAAGTATTCCCATTTAACAATCGTGTTTATGTAACTTATCTAAAAGGTAGTGCGGTAAAATCACTATATCAAAGCAATGGTAACTATCTATATTTCAATGAAGAATTCAATGCCTTAAATATTGACAGTCAAAAAACATACAAGATTGCTGTTATCGATTATGTCTTTACCGGTCCATATTACACGGAGTTTACTGGTGTTGATTATGAGGATACAAACACAATATTAAGAGATTTATTAATTGATTATATAGACAATTTATATTAGGCTTATCAATCGATAAGCCTTTTTTATATAAAATATTCATAACATGTGATATAACCCGAGTTTGCCACTTGGAAATGTAAAAAAATCACTTATGTTAAATTTTCTTTCTCATAAAAACTAGGT
>CAKPAZ010000032.1 GCA_934133195.1 uncultured Bacilli bacterium
TCCCTTGTCACGCTCATTTTTCGAAATGAGTATTTTTTTATTATCATATTACTTGAATGCTTATGTTTATTATATCACATTTTATCTTTTTTAGCATTCAAATTACCTAAAAAGAAAAAAGGCACAAAATTTGTGCCTATTTATTATCTAAATGTACAAGAGTATCAACATAATCAATGATTCTTTCAAAGTTAAACAATAAAGTATTTACATCGAATGAGAACTTAATGATTTTATTATCTGTAGGTATCCGTAAATTTCTTGGTATATCATAAACAATCATAGCTTTTTTTGTATCTGGATAACCACCAAGTAGAGGGTTTGTACTATTAATTAAGTAAATTTCATTATTAGTATTAACAATTAAATCGACAAGTTCTTTATGATTGTTTTGATTGATTACACCTCTTAAGTTGACATCTAAAGATGGATAATATTCTTTTAAAGCAAAATAACAGAATATTGATTGCCAGAAATTAGTTTGTTCAAATACCTCTTTTGTCTTTATGCTATAAAAGTGAACAATAATGAATTCTCTTTTATAAAGTATTTTTTTGATTAATTTAAGTTTCAAGTATTCCTTTAATATTTCAAATAAAATCTTAACCTGACCAAGTTCTAATTCAATAAGCGTTACAATCATTGTTGTATCCTTAAAATAAGTAGTTTTACGATTTCCAATGATTTTATTGATAAAGTCATACCATTTGAAGGGATAAGACATACCAATTTCATAGGTTTTCTTCATAAAATTTAGTTCTAAATCACTATATTCATAATAGTTTATGTTATATGTAGAACTAACCAAGTAATTCATTATTATCACCCATTCCATTATATTAAGGGAATAGGTAAAATATGAATATTATTCTTTTGAAGTATTTTCTTCTATGACTTTTTCTTTTGGTAGAATTAGATTTAAAACAATTCCAAAGATGGAAGCAAGAGCCATACCAGTAAATTTATATAAGACAGCTCCTCCAATACCTATGATTAACATAACTGATACAATGATGACATTACGAGAATTGTTCATATCAGTTTTATTATCAATTAAGACTTTTAAGCCATTTGAGGCGATAAAGCCATAAAGGATTAAACAGATACCACCCATTACAGCCGATGGAATCGATGCAATCAACGCGGTAAATACATTACAGAACGATAGAAGGATGGCAAGGATTGCGGCGAGGCCAGTAACCCAAACTGAACCAATCTTACTCATACCTACTACTGCTGTATTTTCACCATATGAAGTGTTAGGTACTGAACCGATAAGACCAGCTACAGCTGTGGCAATTCCATCACCAATTAAAGTCTTATCAAGTCCTGGGTCTTTAGCATAATCATGACCTGTAATCTTGCTTAAAACTTGATGGTCGCCAATGTGTTCACATATTGTCGCAAAAGCAATAGGAATAGCCGAAAGAACAAAACTAAATTGAAGCTTAGCCATATGAATACCTGCTCCAAGATCTGCATCCTTCCAACCAGCAATCGTAAAGCTAGGGATAGCAAACCACTTAGATGGGGTAGTTACTACTTCTTTTAATTCCGTTAGATTCAAGATTTGATCACCTGGTAAGAAGTTTACGATTATTGCGACAAGATATCCTCCAACAATTCCTAGTAAAAAAGGAATAATCTTGATAAATCCTTTACCTTTAATCGCAAGCAACGCTGTTATTAAGAGGGTACTAATAGAAACAACAATCATTTTCCAATTTGGATTTTGGGTAAGACCCGTATTATTAACCGCTGATCCTGCAAGACATAAACCAATAATGATAATCATTGGACCAACAACAATTGGTGGAAGTAGTTTTTCTATCCATTTAGTTCCAATAATCTTGATTAATATAGCTACTAAACAGTAGACAATACCAATAGCAACAACTCCCGCAATCAAGGCTCCTCTGCCACCATCAGCATTAAGAACACGATTACCAAGTTCATCTACTTCTACTTCACCATTATCCTTTATCATATAAAGAACTGAATTAATATAAGCAATATAAGCAAAACTACTGCCTAAGTACATTGGGACTTTACCTTTTGTACATAAAATATAAATTAAAGTTCCGATTCCACTTGAGAAAAGAGCAATACTGATTGGTAGTCCTGTAAGAATTGGTACCAATACGGTTGCTGAAAACATCGCAAAAACATGTTGAAAACTTAAAGTTATCCATTTACCTTTTGAAGGCTTTTCATTATAATCCATTATTAATTGTTTATTTTCCATGATTTTTTCTCCTTTCATAAAAAAGGCTCAAAGAATTTTTTCTTTGAACCTCTAACACTTAGTGAATAACACCACTTGACATTAAGAATTTGATTGCAAAGTTGATAATGAATAATGCAGATAAAACATACATTACAACATTAACTTCTTTACCTTTACCTGATACAAGCTTCATAATTACATAAACAATAAAGCCTAGTGCTAAACCATCAGAAATAGAATAGCAGAATACCATACCAAATACTGTAACGCAAGCAGCAATACCAGCTGTCTTATCAGCCCAATCAATCTTACCAAGATTAGAGAACATTAAGGCACCTACATAAACTAGAGCCATAGATGTTGTAGCTGAACAGTTTGCGAAAACAGAGAAGACAGGGAATAATAATAATGATAAGAAGAATAAGATTGCAACAACAACGGCAGAAAGACCAGTTCTTGCACCAGATTCAACTCCTGTAGATGATTCAATGAATGATGTAACAGTTGAAGTACCTAAGGCAGCACCAGCAACAGTACCGATAGCATCAGCTAAGAAAGCTTTACCATCACCTTTTAGTTCACCAGTTTCAACATCAACTAAACCTGCAGTTGTACCAACAGCAACTAAAGTACCAGCAGTATCAAAGAAATCTACAAATAAAAATGTAAATAATACAGCATATGCTTCAGGTCTTGCAAAAACACCAAATCCTTTAGCAAAAGCCAATACACCATCTGTACCAAGTTCCATACTTGTATCCATAGAAGGCATACCAGAAACTCCACATGCGTTTAAGATTAAACCAATAATAGTAGTTACTAAAATGGCAAGAATTACAGCGAATTTATTTAAACATTTAATAGAATGGAAAATAAATACTAAAGCAATTCCACCTATCGCAAGGAAGAATGCAGCTGATGGAGCACCTAAAGTAAGAATAGTACTTCCACTAACAATGATACCAGCATTGCTTAAACCAACAAGGGAAATAAAGCCACCAATACCAGCACCAATCGCATATTTTAAATCTTTTGGAATAGCAGAGATAATTCTTTTTCTAATTCCAGTAACTGAAATTAAAACAAAGATTAAACCACTAACAAATACTAAACATAAGCATTCTTGATAACTATATCCCATTTGAAGGCATACAGTAAAAGTCATTAAAGCATTTAGACCCATACCAGATGCAAGAGCAATAGGGTAGTTAGCAACAAGGCCCATAATTAAAGTTGCAATACCAGCTGAAACAGCAGTTGCAAAAAAGACAGAACCATAGCTAAGTCCAGTAGCAGAAAGCATACCTGAGTTAACAGGTAGAATGTAAACCATCGCTAAGAAAACAATTAGACCGCCAATTAGTTCTTTTGTAATTGTTGATCCTCTTTCAGAAACTTTAAAGAAAGAATCAATTTTCGCAAGAATTTTTTTCATATTTCCTCCCAATTAATTTTTGAATCAAAGGGTATAGCAAAAAAGTCCTTAATACTAAGGACTCATGCAACTAAAAAAGAAAAGAAAGGTTTTCTTTAAAAATTATATGAGTCGTAGTCTTGTTTTTATAGGCAACAAGGTAGAGACGTTCAAACCATACTATATTGAATGTATACGACCTTTAATTCACTTATATTATATCATTTATCGACAATAAATGTCTATGGATTTAATTTGTTAAACGTTTTCAGTTTCTTTTTTATTATTTTCTTGTTTGTTTTTATTTACTCTTTGGTAGTTTTGTTTTTTTACTTGAGGATTTTTCTTATATGTTGATGTTGTTGTTTTAGTATTTTGAGTCTTACTTACAGTCTTTTTAGGAGTAATGGTTGCGACTGGTTGAGTAGTAACTAAATTGTTAACATCAATAGGAACAATAATTACTAAAGGACGATGTCTAGTTGATCTAAACAATTGTTTAGTAACTTCTTCGGTTATTCTATTTATGGTTTCTTCTAAGGAATAATTCTTTTTCCACAAAGCATTTTCAAACATTGTTTTTGCAAGATCAGAAATCTTATTTACTAATTCTTCGTTTGACATTTGACCAACAATGCCTTTAGATGTAATGATTGGTTCTTCTACAACTTTTCTTTGACGAAGATCATAATAGATATTCATTATAACCGCACCATCTGTCGATAAGGTTTCACGTTCTTTAATGACATCTTCATTAACATCACCAATTAATGAACCATCAACAAAGATATCACCAACTTTTACTTTTGTTAGTTCCCCAAGTTTGCCTTTTTCAAAGTTTACAACTTCACCATTATCAAGAAGTAAGACATGATTTCTTTCATATCCTGATTCTTTTGCGATTAGCATTGCTTCATATAAATGACGATATTCACCTTTTATAGGAATAATATATTCAGGTTTAACCATATTAAAGATTAGCTTTAGGTCATCACGACTAGCATGTGATGAACGTAAAACATCTTTATCATAAATTGTTAGTTCAAAGCCATTACGATATAAAGTATTTATCGCATCAGTCGCGATCTTTTCGGTTCCTGATACCGGTGGACAAATTAAGATTATTTGATCATCTTGATGAAGAGTTAAAAGTTTATCCTCACCAAGGGCCATTCTTACAAGCATTGTGTATGTTTCTTCACGTTTACCATGAACAATGACAACTAAATTATCTTGATCAACATTTTCTATATCTTCAGTCTTAACAAAGCTATCACCTGGAATTCTTAGGTAATTATTAAGAATAGCTGTTTCAACTACTTTTTCACCCTTATGTGCAACAAGGGCAATCTTTTTTCCTTTAGATATTGACAAATCAATGATCTTTTGAATTCTAATTAAGTCTGATGAGTATGCGGCAACCACCATTCTTGAGGAAGCATGAGTTAAAGCATTATTGTAGTTGTGTTCAAGAAGCATGTCATTACTAATTCTACCAATAGCACTAGTTCCTACGCTTTCTACCATTAAAGCCAAGACTTTTTCTTTTCCAAAGTCTGTTAATTTAGAAAAACTAGTTTGATACTTTACTTCAGTAGTTGGCATAAAGTTAAAGTCAGTCGCATAAACAATGATGCCATCTTCAGTATATAAAGCAATACCAACAGATTCTGGGATTGAGTGAGAGGTATTAAAGAATTTTACCTTGACATTTTTAAAATTTAAAACTTTAGTTTCATTAATACGATATAGGCGGAATTTCTTAATATCCATTTTATTATTTACAAGAAGGGTTTCAATTAAACTAATGGTAAAATGAGTACCATAGATGTTTGCTTGAATATTTCTTAATATATAAGGAATAGCTCCTATATTATCTTCATGGCCATGAGAAACAAAGATTCCTGCGATTCTATCTTTATTTTGAATTAAATATGATAAATCAGGTACTACAGCGTCAACTCCATACATGTCGATATCAGGATATTTTAATCCAGCATCAAGAATGAAGATTAAATCATCTACTTCTACTATGTACATGTTTTTTCCATTTTCACCAAGACCACCAAGAGCCATTATTTTTATATTTGCCATTTTCTTCACCTTTATTTCTTTCTTTAATAATTATAACAAAAAACACTCCTTTTATCAAGTGGAGTGTTATTCTTTTTGTTTAAGCATTTTGATTTTTTCTTTATGTTTATAGGGAATTCTAATCATTTGTTTTACTAAATCTTTCAAATTAAAAGGGATTAATGGGTATAAATAAGGTCTTTTAAAACTCTTTAAACAAGCAAGATGAAGAATAATTAAGCTAGTTCCAATAATAAAGCCTGGCATCTTAAACAAATAAACAAAAATAGTTAGAAACAAATTTGCCATTTTGGAAGCAAGTGATAATTCATAACTAGGAGTTATAAAAGAACCTATGGCAGAGATGGCTGCTAAGATTACAACTTGTTCACTTACAAGACCAACCTTAATAGCCATATCCCCAATGATAATCCCTGAGATTAAACCCATCGAGGTAGAAAGAGCTGTTGGAGTATGGATAGAGGCCATCCTAATTAATTCAATTCCAATTAAAGCAATAAATAATTGAATAAATAGACTATGGTAGTTATTATCAGGGGTAAAGAAAGACTCAAGGCCTGGTACTACCACCTTCATTGAGATTAAAGCAAGCCAAAGGGGAATCGAAAAGAAAGCACAGACAATTCCTAAAAAACGAATAATCCTTAAGTAAGTTCCCGAGATTACAGTTTGTCTGAATTCTTCTGCATGTTGTAAGTGATCAAAAACACTAACCGGACCGAGGATGGCACTAGGTGAGGTATCAACCATAATTCCAAACATTCCTTGATATAGATGCATAGCAAGTGTATCTGGACGCTCAGTGTATTTAACAAGGGGATAGGGACTTATGACATTATTCACAAGAAGTTCTTCTAAGGCCTTATCTGTTAATGTTAATTCTTTAACCTTTAATTTATCAAGTCTTTTGATTATTTCTTCTTTAGTTTCTGGTTTTATGACATCATCAAGATATGTTAAAACAACTTTAGTTTTACTAACGCTTCCAACTTCATATAGTTTTAATACTAAATTACCATCTTTAATACGACGTCTTAAAAGGGCAATATTATTACTTAAGTTTTCGGTAAAACCATCTCGACTTCCTCTAACCACTTTTTCACTATCTGGTTCTTGTAACGATCTTGAAGGATAGCTTTTAGTATCAATGTAAATACCAGGAAGTTCATCATCAAAAATAATAACCAAATCACCATTAAATAAATGGTCAGTTAATTCATTTATAGAACTAGATTCAAAAAGTGATTGGGCAGAATATGTGTTGTTCATTATTTGAATAAAATTATGCTTATCAATTTTTTCCTGTATGTTCTTGAAATCTTCAAGTAATTTTAGAATAACTAACGAATCACTTAAAAAGGAATTATATAAAAAAGTTATAGTATGTTCATTATTCTTTAAGGTTCTTTCGGTAAAGTCAAAAGAATGATTAAACCCAATTTTTACTTTTAGTTCATTGATTACATTCATTTTATCCACGTGGTTTAAAGATAACCGCAATCAAAAAACTTGAAAAAATAGCCATGGCAATTCCACTAGATGTTAGTTCAAAGATACCATTAAAAAGACCAATAAAGCCCATTTCCTTAGTTGCCATTAAAGCAGCATGAGTAAGGGAATGACCAAATGATGAGATGGGAACTAAAGCTCCACCACCACCAAATTCTACAATCATATCATAGATTCCAAAGGCTTCAAGTAAAGATCCTGCCGCAACATAGATGACCGTCAGATGAATTGGCAATAATTTTAAGGTATCCATTAAAAGTTGAGCAATTAAGCATAAAACTCCACAGGTAATAAAAGCAAATAAATAATTCATGTTAACTCCTTTCCAGTACTATCGCATGACTAATACAAGGTATTGATTCTTTTTGGGCAGTCATTATGGGGTTAAGGAGAGCACCGGTAGCAAGCACAAGGATTTTCTTATATAAACCTTGATTTAAAAGATTAACTAGGTAACCAAGTACTACGGCGGTTACACATCCACAGCCACTTCCGCCAGCATAGACATCTTGCTTTTCTTGATTGTACAAAGTAATCCCCGCATCAATATGTTTTTTAGCAATGTTAATTCCTCTTTCTAAACAACACTTTTCAAAAATATCACTACCATATTTAGAAAGATCTCCTGTTACAATTAAGTCATAATTTTCAATAGTTTCATTAAAATTTTGAAAATGATTTAACATTGTAACTACCGCAGCAGGAGCCATCGTTCTTCCCATATCTTGAGCATCCTTTAATCCCACATCAATAATCTTACCAATAGTTCCTTTGGTAATTCTGACTTTACTTGGCTTTCTTCCAAGAATTGCACAACCAGCAGCCGTGGTAGTAAAAGTCATGGATAGTGGTTTTTGTCCTCCATATTCAGTAGGATACCTAAATTGTCTTTCGCTAGTTGCATTGTGACTAGATGTCACACAAGTAACATTCTTAAATAAATTACTATCAATTAAAATACTACCAAGAATAAGATTTTCGGTAAAAGTTGAACATGCAGCAAACGTTCCTAAATATGGAATAAACGATTCACGCATTGCATAAGAGGTTACCGCGATTTGATTGTTTAAATCACCACCAATAAGAACATCAATATTTTCTTCAACTAAACCAGCTTTTGAAAGGGCGATGCTGTAAGCTTTTTTAAGTAAATTCATTTCTGCTTGTTCCCATGTGTTTCCATCACAATGAATATCATCATATGAATAATCAAAATGATTACCTATTGGACCTACTTGTTCTTTTGGCCCTGTTACAACCGCTTTACTAATTAAATAAACATCATCAAATTCAATACTATTATTTCCAACTCTTCTCATAAAAGCTCCCTTATTATATAAATAGCAGTTCCACTTAAAAAGGCACTAACAACCCCCGCAACAATTACCGCCCCCGCAAGTTTAAACATATTACTCATAATTCCTAGTACTAAGCCTTCACTTTTTCCTTCTAGACTTGATGAGGTCATGGAGTTTGCGAAACCCGTAATAGGGATGAAGGTTCCTGCTCCTGCCACTTGACCAATCTTATCAAAGATACCAATCCCCGTTAAAATTGAAGTTACAAAAACAATTGTCATTGACATCATTGAATTAGATACTTTTTCTTCAAGACCAACCACAAAGGTAAAAAAGTCAATTAACCCTTCTGCGATTACACCTATTAAACCACCAATTAAAAAAGCATAGATGGCATTTTTTAAGATAGGTCTTTTAACAGGATTTTTCTCAATTACATTTTTATAAGTATTTAAATTTTCTCGATTCATTTTTTCACATCCTTATGTTTTTATTTTTGGTATTTTTTCTCATTTTATACATCCAAAAAAATGAAAAAAGGATTGGCTCTCTAAAGTTTTTTGGGGATTTTGGGGAGAATAGATATTACTTAAAAAAACAAAAAAACTTTTTTGGGGAGA
>CAKPAZ010000033.1 GCA_934133195.1 uncultured Bacilli bacterium
ATTACGCTTATAATTAATTATTTTTAGGACATTTTGCAAAGTTATTGACACAATTGGTATAAATATTTTAATAAAATGAGTAAGTTTAATACTTAGTTTTGACAATTATCAATAAAATCCATTACTAGTTTTTCGTATTCTTCTTTGTTTTTTCGGTAACTTGAAGCATGCTTAGCATTAGGGAAGATGATGATTTTTTTAGGTCCATCATATCTTTCATAGTTTTTTTCACTCATTTTACTAGGAACAAAGTCATCTAAGGCTCCATGAATAAACAAAACGGGAATATTATGTTTTTTATTTATGTCAATTGTTTGTTCTTTGATATCATAATGCATACGATGAAGAATAATTCTTCGGATGTATGGTACCGTATAAAAAGCTGGGGTATGGTACTTATATTTAGAAACAAAACAAAGTTCTTCATAACCACTACTAAAACCACAATCAGCGATAACACCTTTTACGTTTGGTAAATCATAGTTTAATGCCCTTAACACACTTGATGCTCCCATGGAAGCCCCATGAAGGTAGATTTGATAGTTGTTATCAGTAATTTTATTGATGTAGTCAATCCATTTTTTGAGATTTTCACCATCATAAATACTAAAACCAATGTACTTTCCTTCACTTGGGTAGTGTCCTTCATGAGCAACTAGTAAAATATCAAAGTCTTGATGATTGAAATAGAAAGGTCCAAAGTAAAAGGAATCACGGAAAGCATCACCAAGCCAACCATGGCTCATAATTATGAGCTTTTTATTATTAGGTTGTTGTTTTAAATAGTAAGCATATAATTTATGATTTCTATTTGAGGTAATTTCCAATCTTTCAAAAGGTTTTTTGATGATTTCTTCTTTGTATTCTTTTAATCCTGGTAGTTTCTGATCATAGATTTCATCATACTTCTTATTCTTTCTTTGGTTTATTCCTTTAAAGCAATAGTTAAACATGATGTAAGAAAGCACAAATTTAATAATTATTATTAAAATTACTAAGGATATTAGGATAATTCCAATGATCTTTAAAGCTGTCATTTAGTTTTACCTATAATACTTTTTAACATATTCTTTTACCGTTTCAATTGTTTCTTCGGTCACTAGGTTTAAATCAAGACGGAAACTCCAATTGTTACCTACGGTTGATGGAGTGTTGATTCTTGAGTTTTCATCTAAATGAAGATAATCTTGAAGCGGAATAATCGCTGTATCTGCGATTGAAGCAAGGGCGGCCTTAATTAAGGTATCAGGAATATCCTTAACTTTAGTAATATTAAAATAATTAAAGATTTGGTTGATTTGGTCTTTTGAGAGGGTTTTAACCCAACCAACAAGTGGCATGTTATCATGAGTACCTGTATAAACAACCGTATTTTGAATGTAGTTATGAGGAAGATAGTCATTTTCTTTTCTTCCATCAAAAGCAAACTCTAGTACTCGCATACCAGGGAATTTGGTTTTCTTAAGTAGTTGGTAAACATCAGGAGTAAGGTAACCTAAGTCTTCCATGATCATTTGAGGATTTTTAATCTTTTTAAATAGTTCTTCAAAAATGTCAAAACCTGGTCCTTTTTCCCATACGCCATTTTTCGCGGTTTTATCGGTTGCGGGGATTGCGAAAAAGCCTGCAAATCCTCTAAAGTGATCAATTCTTAAAACATCAAACATCTTTAGAGAATGAAGGATTCGTTCTACCCACCATTTGTAGGAGTTTTTCTTCATTTCCTTATAATCATATAACGGATTACCCCATAGTTGACCATCACTAGAGAAAGCATCAGGTGGACATCCAGCAACTCTTGTTGGTCGTAAGTCAGCGTTTAGCTCAAAGTTTTTAGGATTTTGCCATACATCGCTACTATCGTATGATACATAGATAGGAAGATCCCCAATGATTTGGATTCCTTGTTTGTTCGCATATTCTTTTAAGTTTAACCATTCTTTAAAGAAATAGTATTGAATAAATAGATGCATGTTTTTATCTTCAGCTATTTTTTCTTTGATTTCTTCACTTAAATGGCCTTTTATTACATCTTCATCCCACTCATTAAAGCATTTACCTTGATAGTATTCTTTTAAAGCTCTAAAGGTAGCATAAGCATCTAGCCAGTTTTCGTTATTCTTTTGAAATTCTTCAAAATCTTTGGGAAGTTTTTGAAAGAACTTCTTACTAGCTTTTTTGTAAAGGGGCATTCTAGTTTCTTTTAGTTTTACATAATCAACATTACTAAGTGGAGAAATCATACTTTCTAGTTCTTTCTTAGTAATTAGTTTATCTTGATATAATTCTTCTAAATTTAAGTAGTTTTCGCTTCCCGCAAACGTACTATAGGTTTGATATGGAGAATCCCCAAAAGTTGTTGGTCCAAGAGGTAAGATTTGCCAGTACTTTTGATCCATCTTCTTTAATAAATCAATGAAATCATAAGCTTCTTTTCCAAAGGTTCCAATTCCATATTTACCAGGTAAGCTACTTACAGGTAGTAGTATTCCACATCCACGCATATAATCCTCCTATAATAAATGGATATTCTTTTTTTCAAGTTCATGTAAGTAAGTATCACTCCAACTTGATACTTGAACCTCACCAATGTGAGCTTTCTCAAGCATTAACATACATAATCTTGATTGACCAATGCCTCCTCCTATTGTTAAAGGAAGTTCATGGTTAATTATTTTTTGACAATATTCATTATTTAATTTATCTAATTCATTTTTTATTGTTAATTGTTCGATTAAACTTTGGTCATCAACTCTTATTCCCATTGAGGAAAGCTCAAAGGCATGATTGATTACGTGGTTCCATACGACTATATCACCATTTAAATTCCAATCATCATAGTCAGCAGCTCTTGAGTCATGAGGAAGACCATTACTTAAGGATTTACCAATTCCGATAATAAAGACAGCTTGATACTTTTTACATATAGCATTCTCTCTTTCATCTTTACTAGCATTTGGATACATCTTTAGAAGTTCTTCACTCGTAATAAAATGAATCTTACTAGGTAAAGTAGTAGTGATACTTGGAAATTTTTGTTTAACATCATTTAGGGTATCAACGATTACTTTATAGATTACTTCAACTACTTCTTTTAAATAATTAAGATTTCTTTCATCCTTTTTGATTACTTTCTCCCAGTCCCATTGGTCAACATATAAAGAGTGAATCGCATCTAAATCTTCATCTTTTCTTATCGCATTCATATCGGTATAAAGACCAGTTTCCTCTTGAAAGTTATATTTCTTTAAAGATACACGTTTCCACTTAGCAAGGGATTGAACAATCTCAAGTTCCTTATCTAAAGTTAGAGGTTTAAATTTAATTACCTTTTCCCAACCATTTAGATAGTCGTTAATCCCTGAGGTTGAACTAACAAAAAGGGGAGCCGAAACTCTCGTTAAGGCCATACTTTCAGCAAGTCTTCTTTCAAATGTATCTTTAACAAACTTTATCGCAATCTCAGTTTCTAGCAAGTTAAGTTTAGGAGTGTAGTTTTCAATGTCTTTCAAATATTTCATAGGTAATCCTCCTGATTTTTTATTATTATACTCCATTTTCATAAAAAATTCAAAATATTAGAAAAGATTAATTTAAAAATGGGAATGCATAAGCATTCCCTTATCAATTAGTTAAATTAATTTTTATTAAAATTATCGTTACTTTCTTAGCCAATCAGCAATATCGATAATTGTAATACCTTCATAATCATATTGTTCATGATGAGTTCTTGTGATTACCATCTTAGGGTAGGCATCTTTAATCTGTAAAAGTGGAGAAACTTCACGTTTAAAAGTTTCGGGATCTGAGATATTATCGGAAACTTGAATATAGATTTTTTCATTACGTTTTATCGCTACAAAATCAATTTCTTTTTTATATAAAACACCAACATAAACTTCATATCCACGACGTAGTAACTCTACAGCAACAATGTTTTCAACAATCCTACCATAATCTAGATTTTTGGTTCCAAGTTTAGCATAACGAAAAGCATGATCACTTAAATAATATTTGTCATTTGATGAAAGATATTTTTTTCCATGAATATCATAACGACGAATTTTGTAAAACGCGAAAGCACTACAGAGGTATTGAATGTAACTACTTATTGTCATATGATTGATTTTATCTTTATTAGAAGTAAAGGTATCAGCGATATTCCTTACTGAAGTAAGGTTAGACACATTATCCATTAAATAATCTACAAGTCTATCCATTAACATCGTATTTCTAATTTTATATTTTTGTCTTATATCTCGTAGAATAAGCGTATTAAAAACTTCTTTAATATAGTCATACTTTAGTTCAAGATCATGGTATAAATAAGAACCTGACATTCCACCTTCTTTAATATAGTTATCAAATGCCTCATAAATATTTGATGGTTCAAAATATTCTAGATATTCTTTAAAGGAAAATGGATACACCTTTATCTCAAATGTTCTTCCTGTAAAAAGAGTAGCTAAATCAGAACTTAATAAAAAAGCATTTGAACTAGTTAGATAAATATCATATTTTTCTTGAGCATGAAGACTGTTAATTGTAAGTTCAAAATTTGGACATAATTGAACTTCATCAATTAAAACAAAATTATCAGCATCTTCTACATAAGCATTTTTGATATACGTATTAAGAGCATGATAATCTTTAAGTTTTTCAAACTCTTCAAGATTAAAATTTATATGAATGATATTAGCATTATGAATATTATCGACAACATATTGTTTAAATGCTTCTAACAATTTAGATTTTCCACTACGACGTACACCTGTAATTACTTTGATATCAGGAGTACTCATAACATTTTTCATTTTTTCAAGATAAAAATCACGGTTGATAAGTTTCATTATTATCACCTCGATAATATTATACCACATTATTTTCCAAAAATCAAATTTTTTCATTTTTGGCAAATAGAATTTCTGATTATCTTATGATATATTCAAAAAAGTTATCTTTTGAATTTTACAATTTAATTATATTTTCTCTATATGGT
>CAKPAZ010000034.1 GCA_934133195.1 uncultured Bacilli bacterium
TATAATCGGTTTTTAAATTTTGTTCTATATTAATTTTTTTAACAATTTACTTGATTATTTATGTTTATTATATCATATTTTTTATTATTTTTAATGTTTAATGCAAAAATAAAATAATAAAATAAAAAAAACATCACACAATAATATAGAGGTGATAATAATGAATGACGATTTTTTAATGAAATTAACAGAAGAACAAAAATGGAATGTTAGAACAGATTTAGCATATGATGATGCTTTAAAATTTCAAAACAATGATGTTGCAGATTTTATTCAAACTGAAGAAGAAATTAATAAAATTCCGGTTTATAAAAGTGTAGTAGGACCTAATGCTTCAAAAGTAATAAACAAACAAATAGGTACATATTATACAATTGATTTAGCAAATGTTGATTTTCATGATGCAACAATTTGTGAAAGCATTGAAAAAGCTCTTGCAAAAATTCTTGTAAATATTCTACAATTTAGAGGATTAATGAATAAAAGATGTTTGTTAGTAGGACTTGGAAATGTAAATGTAACTCCTGATGCTTTAGGACCATATGTTATGGATAATGTTATTGTAACAAGGCATCTTGTTCAAATGGGACATATAAGTAATGGCTTTAGTGAAGTTAGTGCCATCAGTCCAGGTGTCATGGGAACAACAGGAATTGAAACATTTGATATAATTAAAGCTGTAAAAGATAAAATTAACGTTGATTTCTTAATCGTTGTTGATGCTTTAGCCTCAAGTTCGATTGCGAGAGTTAATAAAACAATACAAATTACTGATACGGGTATAAGACCTGGTTCAGGAGTGGGAAATAAACGAAAAGAGTTAAGTATCAATACTATTGGAGTTCCCGTAATTGCGATAGGGGTTCCTACAGTAGTGGATGCGGTAACAATAACTAGTGATGCAATAGACTATGTAATAAAATACCTAAACGAACAATCAAAAGTATTTCCTAAAAAAGACCTTGAAAGTGCACAAGAACCATCAGATGATGCTAAAGAAATCTTCATGGGACAAATTGGTTTACTTGACGAACAAGAAAAGAAACATTTAATTCAAGAAGTATTAACCCCTAATGGATATAATATGATGGTAACTCCAAAAGAAGTTGATGCAGATATTGAAGATTTATCAAAGATAATCGCCACAGGAATTGATCTTGCTTTACATCAAGGATTATTAACTGGGTGTACACAATGAAAAAAGTCTTCTTAACTATTCTTTTTGGTGTCGTATTTTTAATAGGAATTGGCATTGGTGGAAAAAACAATAGTTCCAGCAAATTATTTGAAGAAAGTAAGTCGAATTTTGAAAGTGAAATTTCAACTCCTAATAATAATTATAATGCAGAATCAAGAAAACCACAGGATGGTATACTAAATAAAATAGCAAAAAAGGTCGATAAATTGATTGAATCAATATCAAAAAAGATTGCATAAAAAGGGAATATTATAAAAAATATTCCTTTTTTCTTTTTATTTGAAAGAAATAGCATTTGGTAGTATTATACACTTGATAGAAAATGGGGGATAATATGAACAAATACTACTTGCGACTATAAAAAAACAATTTCGATATATCAATAACTTTGCATTATTTGTAAAAATATGATATAATTTTCAGTAAGAAAAAAGGGTGATAGAATGAAGAAATTGAATTTACCAAATAAACTAACATTATTTAGAATGTTCTTAATTCCAATCATAATGATTGTTTATGCAATCCCACAATGGAATAAACAACCAATCTTTACTGGTAATGATGCATTTACTGTATCAAACTTTATAATTTTAATTTTGATATTTATTGGTTCAATTACAGACTTTTTAGATGGAAAAATTGCAAGAAAATATAATCTTGTAACTAATTTTGGAAAGTTTTTAGATCCAATTGCTGATAAACTATTAGTAATTACTGGCTTTGTTATTCTTTTTGACCAAAGTGCCAAAGCAGGTAATAACCTATTTACTTGGTGGATGCTCGCAATAATTCTTGCAAGAGAATTCATTGTATCTGGATTAAGACTTGTAGCAGCAGAAAAAGGTGTTGTAATTGCTGCTGGTAAATGGGGTAAAGTTAAAACAACAATTCAATTTATTACTTTGATTTATTTGTTTATTGGTGTTCAAACAAAAGAATCAAATATATATACTATCATTGGTTTAGTATTAATTTATGCTACTTTAGTTTCAACAGTATTTAGTGGATGGGATTATTTATCAAAGAATAAAGCTGTCCTAGATGATGAAGAAGAAACTGAAGGAAAGAAAACAAACATAAAAAAAGTAAAAAAGAATAAAAAACATAAAAAGTAAGAGGTAATAAGATGGCTGAAGAAAAAACAAAGCAACTTAAAATCGAAGATATTGAGCCTGGAAAAGATCCAGCCAAAGAAAAAGCCTTAGCTGAGGCTTTAAAAACAATTGAAAAAAACTATGGAAAAGGTTCAATAATGAAATTAGGAGATCATGCACAAGAAAAACTAGAAGTAATTTCTAGTGGCTCCATTGCCTTAGATGCGGCACTTGGAGTTGGTGGATATCCTAAAGGAAGAATTATTGAAATCTATGGACCAGAATCTAGTGGTAAAACAACATTTGCTTTGCATGCAATTGCAGAGGCACAAAAGTTAGGTGGTTATGCAGCATTCATTGATGCAGAACATGCCTTAGATCCTGTTTATGCAAAAAACTTAGGTGTTGATGTAGATAATTTAATCTTATCTCAACCCGATGATGGTGAGCAAGCCTTAGAGATTGTTGAAGCATTGATTAGAAGTAATGCTATTGATATTATTGTTATTGACTCAGTTGCTGCTTTGGTTCCAAAAGCAGAAATTGAAGGAGATATGGGAGCAAGTCATGTTGGTCTTCAAGCCCGTTTGATGAGCCAAGCAATGAGAAAATTAGCTGGTGCTATTTCTAAATCAAAAGCAATCGCCATTTTTATAAATCAAATTCGTGAAAAAGTAGGTGTTCTATTTGGTAGTCCTGAAACTACATCTGGCGGACGTGCATTAAAATTCTATGCAACAATTCGTTTAGATATCAGAAGAGTTGACCAAATTAAAGTAGGAACCGAACCTGTTGGTAATGTAACAAGAATAAAAGTTGTTAAAAACAAAGTTGCACCACCATTCAAAACTGCGGATGTTGATTTAATTTATGGACAAGGTATTTCTCACGAAGGTGAAATTCTTGATATGGCAGTTAATATGGATATTGTTGAAAAGAGTGGAGCTTGGTTCTCATATAATGGAGAACGCTTAGGTCAAGGACGTGAAAATGTCAAAGAACTTTTCAGACAAAAACCAGAACTTGCTAAAGAAATTGAACAAAAGGTTCGTGAAAAACTATTCCAATAAGTTAAAATGCGGTTATGAATATTCATAACCGTTTATTTTAAAAAAAATTACAAAAATTAGGAGGAAGTATGAGCAAAGTAGTAATTTTTAATCACCCATTAATCAATCACAAATTATCAATTATTAGAGATGAAACCACAAACACAAAACATTTTCGTGAAACTTTAAATGAGATTTCTGCGTTAATGGCTTATGAAGTAACAAGGGATTTGCCAGTTGAAGAAGTAGATGTTAAAACTCCAGTGGCAGTTGCTAAATCATATCGTTTATCTGCAAAAGTTGTAATTGTACCAATCTTAAGAGCTGGTCTTGGAATGGTAGATGGAATCTTATCATTAATTCCTATGGCAAAAGTTGGTCATATTGGATTATATCGTAATGAAGAAACGTTAAAGCCTGAAAGATACTATGCTAAATTTCCCCCAACAATAAAAGAAGGTATCGTATTCTTAGTTGATCCAATGCTTGCAACTGGAGGTAGTGCTGTTGAAGCAATAAACATTCTAAAAGAAGCTGGTGCTAAGAAAATAGCTTACATTGGTTTAGTAGGTGTAGATGAAGGTATTGATAATCTTAGATCACATCATCCAGATGTAGATATATATTTAGCTGCAAAAGATGATCACCTAAATGAAAAAGGTTATATTGTACCTGGCCTTGGTGACTGTGGAGATAGAATCTTCGGAACAAAATAAAACAATAAATAAGACTCTGTTCAATTAAACAGAGTCTTTATTTTTATTCATTGTTTTCAATCATATAATCAACAGCTTTGATATAATCAACCTTTGGACTAAAACCTAATTTTATTTCATATGCATTTTCTTTAAAGTATGAGTATGGAATACTCTTTCTTTCTCCTTTTAATGATGCATAATATAAAGCCATCAACTTAGGTGTAGGAAGAGCAAACACCTCATGCTTGGTACTAAACTCAATAATCAAAAAAGAGATACCGCCCATTTTATATACTGTTTCAAGGTGCATTAATTGGTGAACATATATATGTTGAAAAGAAAAACTTTGTGTATGACAACTTTTGGCTTCAAAGTCAATATACTTTCCTTTATAAATTCCATTATAGTCAGTAGTAGATGGAGTTCTGTAGTATGCTTCCACAATTCTTGCTTTATTACGTGCGGGATAATCAACTCTTACTATTTGAACAGGAGTTGGTTTTTTATATATACAAGCAATATTATGTTGTAAATAATATGCGTTAGAATCATTAATTAAACTTTCAAAATCAATACCAAGATGTGATCTTCTAATATCTTTTTCTTTAGTATTAGTTTTTGGAGTAATTGTTGCTGTTTTTCCATTAGGATATTTAAAAGTATTATTCATTTTATCACCATAATAATTATATCAAAAAAATCAATAAACATCAATTAAAAAAGAACACTTTTAGAAATAACTAAATTGTAATTTGAAATGCAACAAAAATAAATGTTAATTAGTTAAATAATCAACATAAGGATTCTTAAGTCCTA
>CAKPAZ010000035.1 GCA_934133195.1 uncultured Bacilli bacterium
GGTAAAACCTTACTATTTAACAAATATATTTTTGAACTTTAGCATATCACTGTCAAACTTGGGTTATATCATATTTTTTTACTTTTTAAAGAAAAATGGCTAACAAATAGCAATAATGTTAACATTGTTAAATTAAAATGTGTAATTATTATGTATTTTTGTTATTTTTTTGATATAATATTAATGCTTAAGTAAAGCCCCTTTAGTTCAATGGTAGAATATATCAATGGTAATGATAAGATGCTAGTTCAATTCTGGCATGGGGCACCATTATAGAATAATTTACTTAACTTTTTAGAACAATTAGTTATTTTATTTGACATTCAGTTAATTTTGTTCTATAATTATATTATATTAAACTATTGGAGGTATTTATGGGTTTAGGTAGTTTTTTTAAAAACATCTTTAGCGGCGGCGGTGGATCCGACAAGATGGATTTACAACGCGTTAAAAACAATTTAGTAAGTTCATTAAAATCTACATTTGGACTTGAATTTGAAGGTAAACTTGAATCAAGTGATGATGGAAGTAAGTATGTAAAAGTAACTAACAGCATCACTCACAATGCATACAAGGATGATATCTTCTGTAAGATCTTAGTTTTCCCTTCTGGATCTTTTGGTATCGAATTTGTATTTGATAAATTAAGAGTTACACCTAATGTTGTTCAAATGCTTTATGAATTCAATGAAAACATTGCTTTCTTATCAGCGTATGTTCGTGATGATGGATACCTTGTTGTTCATTACAATGTTGCTTACCTTGATGAAGGCGACATTTGGGAAAATGTTAGACGTGCACTTAACAGTTTAAGTAACGACACAATTAAACGTTATCTTGTACCACTAAGTAATTTAACTTATTCAGAATAGTTAGCGGAGGTATCTTATGAATTTAAAAAATGTTGAAAAACAATTAAGACAAACATTAAACGAAAAAAGAGGATTAAACTTCGAATATAAATATGAAGAAAATTATCTAGATGTTGCATGTGATATTACTTGTAAATCATATGATGATGGTATCTATGTAGCAATGGATGTTTATGATGATGGTTTAATTTCTATTAGTTTTACATTTGATAAACTTGATTTAAGTGATACTGCATTACAATTAATCAATAACTTCAATAAAGAATCAGTTTGGCTTACTGCTTATGTTAGCTCAAAAGGTTATTTAAAGTTAAGAAACAACATCTTTGTTGGTTCTGAAAAAGCTGCTGTTGAAAATATTGATTTCTTACTAGATCATTTCTTATCAGATAAGATTAAGAAAGTTTTAGTACCACTTTCTCAATTAACATATCCAAACAACTAATAACGAGAACACCTGTTAAGGTGTTTTCTTTTTGTTTTTTTTGATAAATTATGATAAAATAATTAATAGGTGGTGATTCTATGAAACCTTTAGCATTTTCAATGCGACCAGATAGTTATGAAAATATTGTCGGTCAAGATCATTTAGTAGGACCTGATGGGGTCTTAACAAGAATGATTAATAATAAAAGTCTTTTTTCTTTCATCTTATATGGAAATCCAGGATGTGGGAAAACAACGATTGCTGAAGCAACATGTAAAATGAGTGGTTATAAATGGTTCCGCTTTAATGCTTCAACCGACAATAAAGATACTTTAAAACAAATTATTAATGAATCACGTTTTTACACTGACTCTATTATCATTGTTGATGAAATTCATCGTATGAAAAAAGATATTCAAGATTACTTGTTGCCATATGTTGAAAATGGAACAGTAATTATGATTGGTCTAACCACGGTTAATCCTTATCACGCGGTTAATCCTGCCATTAGATCACGTTGTCATGTTTATCGTCTTCATGATTTAACTAACGATGACTTAAAGAAAGTATTACTCAGAGCTCATAGTTTACTTGGTAGTGATATTGAGATTGATGAAGATGTCTATGATTACTTGGTAAAAATGGCTAATTTAGAAATTAGAACTTTAATTAATAGTTATGAAACCTTAATTAAAACGGCTACTTCTAACCATCTTACTATCAATGATGCTTACAAAGTAATCCAAAAAGCCAATGTCAGTATGGACGCAAACGGTGATAACTACTATGATACTCTAAGTGGCTTACATAAGTCAATTCGTGGTAGTGATGTTGATGCGGCACTCCACTACTTAGCACGCTTAATTGTCGCTGATGACTTACAAAGTTTATGTCGTCGACTATTATGTATTGCTTATGAAGATATTGGACTTGCTAACCCAACAATTGGACCTCGTGTTAAAGCAGCTTGTGATGCGGCTAGAGAGCTTGGTAATCCAGAAGCTAAGCTTCCACTTTCTGTTATTGTTATTGAAATGGCTCTTTCACCAAAATCCAACACCGCCTGCATGGCTGTTGATGAAGCCTTACAAGATGTTGAAAATGGTTTAAGTGGTAGTATTCCTCTTCACTTGAAAAATACTTACTCATTTAACCCTGACCAAACTCCATATTTGTATCCTCATGATTATGAAGGAGCATGGGTAAATCAACAATATATGCCAGATACCCTACTTGGTAGAAAATACTATCATCCAAAACCTAGTTCTAACATTGAAATTGGTTTAATGGAAAGATACCAAAAAATTGAGAAAATGAAAAAGGAGCATCCACTTCCAAGTGCTCCAAAAACTTCAACATACAAACATTAAAATAGTCTTCGGACTATTTTTTTATTTTATCAATTTCATCAGGAGTAATTAAAACTAAATTTAGTCTTATTAACATCTCTTTATATTTTAAAAAGCCTTCACTATTCTTATTTATAACATCCATCATTCCATAACCAATGGTATTGGTGGTATAATCAAAATTGTTTTTTAAGAAAACCTTATAATTAAAAAGACGAATCTTTTCATTTTTTAAAGCCATATTGTTAGTTAGACCAACAATAATTTGAAATCCAATGACATTTGTGGTCATCAACAAGTATTCAAATATTTTAACTACTTCTTCATTATCATAAATCTTTTCAATACCATTAATAAAGATATAATTCTTTTTAATCTTGTCTTTGCTTTTTTTATTGTATTCTTCAATCGTACTGGCATTACCTTTATTAAGTTTATCAACTACTTTATCGACTTCTTCTTTTAATGTCTTAAAATATGTAATTTCATTTTCATATTTATTAACACAAAAGTTTAACATACTCAGATTATTATTTAAATCAATTAAAGTATAAGTTTCATTTTCACATCTACTTAAAAAATGTGAATACAAAACTAAAGTTGAAAGATAATAACGATATAAATTATTATTATCACTAATAATGATGATATTTTCTAAAGTATTGATGTATTCATTTCGATCATCAAGACCAAGGACAATTCCATTCAAGTTTTTTTCAACGATTTGTTTCATTGAAATATGATTGATTATTTTATTATTTACCTCAATAATAACAATATTATGATCTTTATCATATCTTATTAAGAAAGGATCAGATATCATTTTCTTTAATGTAATTCTAAATACTTCAAAATTAATTTTTTGTAATGATTTAACAAAGTAAACACTGATATGACTACATAATAAATAATCAACATTTTGATAAAAGATATTTAAATGGTCTAAAGCTTTTTTGATTTTTTTCAAGTTGTCAAGACTTAGCTTTTCTTGTTCAACTCCATTGATACTAACATCACTTAAGTATTTTATTTTATACTGTTTATTGCTTTTTTCTTTTATAGTATAGTCATTGTTGAATCTTTTAAATATTTTCTTTAGGTTTGATGATAGATGCATCGCACCTCCAAAGGTCTTTTTAAACCATTTACCAAGCATTTGAAAAAACTCAACAATGGTTTTTTTGGTAATAAAAACACAACCAACAAAAATTAAGATTACATTAACAATAATTGTTCCTGCTTTTGATAAAAGAAAGTATGATAAATAGAAGAATAAAGCCCCGATGATTCCTCCACCTACCATCATTTCTGATCTACCATTTTTAAAGTAATCTAAATATAGTAAAAAGGTATTACTAAGTTCATTACCCTCAAGTTTTGTTACAAAATTATGCATAGAAAAGTGTGTAAGAGTTATTAAAGCAAGTAGGATTAAAAGAATTCCTAAGTATCTAATGTTCTTTATCTCAAGACTACGATGTACAAATAAAAAGTAAATTCCTAAAGCCGCAAGTAAAACTAAAAAAATGAAATACCAGTCACCAAATAGAAGGCGGAAGGTTAACATTCCATACTTTCCAACAATTCCAAGTCTTGTTAATGAGATTAATGAAATTAAGATTGCGACAATCCCTAATATTTCATAAAGAAACGTAAATTCTTTTTTATTTTCTTCAAGTGTTGATGTTTTTTCTTTTGCCATTTTATTCACCCATAATATTATACCTAAATAAAAGTGAAAAAAATGTAAAAAAAAGAACACGAATAACGTGTTCTTTCTAATACTACTTTTTATTTTTTTCCTTATGAATAGTAGCTTTTTTACAACGTGGACAATACTTCTTATATTCTAAACGATCTGGAGTATTTCGTTTATTTTTTTGTGTAAGGTAATTTTCTTCGCCACATACTGTACATTTTAATAAAACATTAATACGCATAATGTTACCTCCTAAATCATATATATTATACTATATTTTGTTTTTTTTAGCAAGTAAATAAAACTTTTTTTTGAAAAATGGAAAGTCTGGCAAATTGTAATATCAAATGCAACAAAATAAAAACCAGGTTTTTTAGCCTGGTTTAAGATTATTTAGTTGAAAAT
>CAKPAZ010000036.1 GCA_934133195.1 uncultured Bacilli bacterium
TTACCATTTTCGTTTAATCCACCTAAACTCATTATATTAATTTTACTCATAATATCACTCCCTTTAAAAGTTTAAATGCTACAAAGTATTTTACCACAAATTAAAAAAAAATACTAGCTATTAACTAGTACTTATAATTTTTGTGATACTTTTTCTTCTTCTGTTAACGTTCTAGAAAACTTATTTATTAGTGTATCTAAATATTCTTTCTTTCTAAGTTTATCTATCCATCTTTGAGGAATATTTTCATATCCATATATTACTCCAGTCATAGATCCTGTTATAGCACCTACTGTATCAGTATCATCACCTAAATTTATAGATTTAACTATTGATTCTTCATAACTATTAGTAGTCAATGTAGACCAAAGCGCAGCTTCAAGAGTACTAACAACAAAACCAGAAGAACTAATCTCATCTACATTTAATTTATCAATTTCTTTTGATAAAACTCTATCATATTCACTCAATGTTTTTTTATCAAAATACTTAGAATAATTAAAATCACATGAATCTTTATATGCAGTTTTCTTATCTTTACCTGATAATAGTTCATGCATGAATCTATCATAAATAACACAACCTAATTTACTTATATCGTGTCCATGAGTCATAGCAGAAGCATTACAAACCACTTCAACTCTTTCTTCATCAGATAAATTTAAAGAATCTAAATACATAGACACAGGTAACATTCTCATCAAAGAACCATTTCCATTATCATATTCATTTTTTCCACCACATTCAATTGCAGGAAGTGATGAATTATTATATTTAGATAAAGCTTTAGCTGTAGCATTTCCAATATCAAATACAACATCAGTTGCAGTATATTGAGCATCATGAAACCATGAAACAAACTTTTTCATAACATCTTCATAATCAAGTTTGCCCATTTCTTGTATTGAATCCATAGTTGCAATAGTCATAGAAGTGTCATCACTCCAAGTTCCCTCAGGTACACTATGACTACCATATCCAACCATTTCCTTTAACCATTTATCTTCAGAATGATTTCTTCTTGTAAATTCTATTGGTACTCCCATAGCATCAGCAATAACAAAACCATATACTCCAGATTTTACTTTTTCATTTGTACTATTCATATTTTAAATTCCCTATCTAGTATAACCACTATTAATATTCATTTCAAATTCTTGTAATTCAGGTGCATCAGGTGATAAATTACCACTTTGAACTAACTGTATCTTTTCTAAGTAATCAATACATTTTTTATATTTTTCTACTCTTTTTAAATCTTCCTCTGTAACAACATCTAATCTAGATAAATCACTATTATGTCGTAAATCAGCTAATTTAACACTAGTAGAAATTGGATTAGTACCAATATTTTTTACATATTCAAAGTATCCAACATCATCTCCATGTGTTAATAGTTTTAAACTTTCAATAACAGTATTTGAAAAACCATATTCAGTTAATTTTTCAAAAGTCATATCACTATCTTCAACAACATCATGTAATAATGCAACTATTGTTCTATCTTCATCTTGCATTTGTTCTGCAACATGTATTGGATGTAATACATATGGCATTCCAGCTTTATCAACCTGATCTTTATGTGCATTATACATTACTTTAATTGCTTTTTTTGTCATCGGTGTATATATCATAAGTGCCTCCCACTCCCTCCATCAAGTTCCATTTCTTCCTCATTATCAAAATAATCTTTAAAATATACAAGTTCCATCGGTCTTAAAAAACCATCATAATATATAGAAGCAATAGCTTGATTACTTTGCCACTGCAAAGTTTCTTGATTTAATTCATAAAAGAATGTATTATCATCAATTTTAAAAACAACACCATTTTCTAAAATGAAATATCTTGTTTTATCATTATTTCTCAATGTTAGCTTTTCTCCATTAAGACGTCTTTTCATAACCATTCTTTCTATATTATTTAATGCAATTGTTTCTTTAATGGTCTTACTACGAAATCCTTCTCCAGCTTTCTCCATATGACCTATTTCATCTAAACTTGTTAATCTTACTTTATTATTATCGTTATTATTTACTTCCATATTTTCACCTCCATTTATCTATCTTAATGTTAAATAAATAATGTTTTTCATAATACCATTTACCATTTCCGTACCATAACCAGTAACATCAAAAGCTTGACCACCGGCTAATAAAAATTCATTTTCAAATCCTCCAACCGCACTCATATCAATACCATTAGCACCCTTTTTACATTGCAATTTAAATACAACGTCTTTACTTGTGGTTATAGGGGTTGGAACAGGAGAAGTACTCATAAAACCTTTATCAACATAAGCATCTAACCCTTTCAATTTATTGAATATCGTTTCAATTGAATCATCAGCTTTAATACCTAAAGAAACACCATTTGCATCAGTTAAACAAGTTAATGCATTCATATTTACACCTCTATATAAAAGTGTACCTTCATCTAATTGCATCGAACCTATAGCACCTTGTATTTCATTAAAACTCTCATATTGCATATCTATCCAATCAGTTATCGTCGTTATATTTCTACCTTTATATTTTACTGGAAGATAATATTTTTCGAAATCTGCAAAAGAATATTTAGCACCTTCACCTGTAGTAAAAGTATCTATAACTGTAATAATTTGATTATCAGCATCTATAAGTAAACCACGTTGTAAATTATTAACCGAAGAATAGCTTCCAGGGTCACTTACACCATTTCCTATATAATTTGCAAATAACATTTTTTGATGATCAGTTAACTGTGATTTCCAAGTATCAATTGTTGTTCTATAATGCTTTACAAAATCATCATAGCTAGTCCATTCTTTAAAAGTCGCTTGTTTTACAATATCGTCTGTTGATAATCCAACCATATCATCAATAGTTCTAACATACAATGCTTGATTTATCTTCATTATTTCTGTAGCAGCTTTTACTTGTTCGTGATTAGCTAAAACACTTCTAGATATCTCATAATATTGATGATTTAATAGTTCTTTTACTTTAAATGAATCAGCTGTATGAAACTGTAATTCGAAAACAGTACCGCTAGGAGAAACTAAAGTAGTATTTAATCCTTGATAAACAGAACTTCCCCATTTATTATTTATAGATTGTACTTGGTAACCATCTTCTAGAAGTTTATGAAGACTTTCTAATACTTGATTACGATAATTTCCTTCATCTACTATTAAAGTATATCTTAAACTATCATTTATTTGATCAGCTAAATATGATATTGAAGCTTCGTCTTTAGCGCCAAATAAACCTGAAGCAATTTTTCTTGCAATGCTGTCTTCTTTTTTAAATCTATGACTAAAGCCTTCTAGTTGTGCACCGTCAATTTCTAATGACTTCATCATAGCACTAATCTCTTCCTCAGCAGCAGTTGCTGATTCAAAAATTTTATGAGCATACTTATTAACAATCTTCTGAGTTGCCTCATCTAATTGATCGATTTTTCCACAGCCCTTTACATAATCTTCAAATGTGATTCCTTTAGAATGTGCATAAGCAAGTAACTGTTGCTCTAAAGCATTCTTTTTCATTAATAAATCCGCTTTATCTGCGAAACCAGGAGTTGTTATATTAGTAGTAATCGCTTTGGCTTCTTGTTGTATTTTTGTATGTTGTTCTAATAACTCCTTTTGCTTTGCCAATTCAAAAGTAGAACCAGCTGCATCAGTACTTACAACTTTAGCAGCATCAGAAATATCAGGACTAGTACCGCCACTAATAGCATCATTTATCTTTAATCCATTACTAGTTGGTATAGCATCTGTAATTGATTTACTTCCATCAGAAATGTTTTGAACTCCAACAGCATCTGTAACTTCACTAAACACTTTAGTTTTTGCTCCGGTTCCAGGATCAACAGAAGTTACAACTTTAGTAATTCCAACCAAATTTCCATCTTCAGGAGGTGTAAAAGTTGGAATATCTATGTCTATATCAACACCTTGATTTTTATTAATAATTTCTCCAAATTCATTAATATATCCTCCAGGTGTTGTGCCAGGATTCTCACCTTTAGTTTTGAAAAATGATTCTGAAAGATCTCCATTGTGTTTTTTAACACTAGTTAATAAATCATCTCCTTTTTTAACACCATCAATCATATCTGTAACACCAGTTTCACCTTTAGGTTTAAAGAATGAATCTGAAAAATCTGCATCATGTTTCTTAACACCAGCGAATAATTCGTCTCCTTTTATAGTAGAACCATCTCCTGGAGGTGTGAATGTTGGAATATCTGGATCTATATCTTGTACTCCTAATCCACCATTACCACGAATTATTTCTCCAAATTCGTTAATTTGAACTCCATCTGGTAATTCATCTATAGGAACTTCAGATAAACTACTTAAAGCTTTTTTAGCCGCTTTTTTATCCGCAAGTCCACCTATAATGTCTCCAACTACATTACCACCAACTGCTAATCCAAAGTCTAATGCCATCTCTCCAGCATT
>CAKPAZ010000037.1 GCA_934133195.1 uncultured Bacilli bacterium
ACAGAGGTGGAAGTGCAGTAATGCATGGAGCTGACTGTTACTAATAGGTCGAGGGCTTAATCAAAGGGAAACGGATGGAAGCATTCAGTGTGTGGTTTTGAAGGTATGGAGAAACAGGAGGCAGCCGAAAGGCTGTTTTTTTGTTGTTTAAAAATTAAATATAAAAAAATTTGCACAATGATGTAAATACATACAACATATATATGACAAAATTGATATATATGGGAAAACTAATTAAAATATTTGTGACATTTTATGAAAAAATCGAAAGAAAGAAGATAGAATAACATCTTATGTATCCAAAACATATCTTTTATGCAAATAAATTGAAAGCAAAGATGCAGAATGGTAAAATTAATTTGCTTTTAAAAATGCAACTTGAAAAAAAGAATAAAAGAAAAGGATGTGGGTAAATGAGAAGCAAGTTTACAGCAATCTTACTCTGCCTGGCTATGGTCATTTCAATGCTCGTACCAAGCTATGCACCAGTAAAAGCTGAATCAACTACTACAGCTAAGACAAAATCTCAGAAGTATGTAGAAGCAATGGGAAGCGGATGGAATTTAGGTAATTCATTTGATGGTTTCAACTCAGATTATTCTCAAGATACAGGAGAAACATCATGGGGAAACCCAGTAGTAACCAAAGAACTTATTCACAAAATCAAAGAAAAAGGATTTAACAGCATTCGTATTCCATTTACAGTAATGGGACGTTGTGACAAAGACTATAACATTAACAAAGATTTCTTAGACAGATATGTTGAAGTCGTTAACTGGGCGCTTGACGAAGGCTTTTATGTAATGATTAACCTTCATCATGATTCTTGGAACTGGATGAAGAACTGGCAGGATAACGAATACTCACCAGTTAAGATTGAATATTCAGCTATCTGGACTCAGTTATGTGAAGTATTCAAAGACTGTGATGATCATTTAATGTTTGAATCTATTAATGAACCACAGTACAATGATGCAACTATGGACTGGGGAATTCCAACTGGTGTTAAACATACTAATGAAATCAACCAGACATTATATGATATTTGTAGAAATTCAGGCGGAAACAATGCTACAAGAATGTTAGTATTCCCTACATATACAACAAACGATGCTGCATCTGTATGTACAGGCCTTGCAGATTATATTGAAAGTTTAAACGATGAAAATATTATTGCAACATTCCATTATTACAGCCAGTGGGTATATAGTTCAAACTTAGGAAAAACAAGATTTGATGAAACATTATGGCAGACTGATGGTAAAGATATTACACCAAGAAATTCTTTAGAGTCTTCATTCAATAGTGTTTATGATAATCTTGTTTCAAAGGGAATCGGTGTTGTCTGTGGTGAATATGGGTTATTAGGTTTTGATAAATCTGATTATGGTTTACAAAATGGTGAAACATTAAAATATCTTGAGTATATTAACTACTATGCAAAACAAAAAGGTATCTGCTTAATGCTTTGGGATAACGGACAGCATATGGATCGTTATAAATATGAATGGAAAAACCCAACTTTTGGAAAAATGATTGAAGCAAGCATGACAGGACGTTCTTCTTACGCAACAGGACTTGATACTATATATGTAAATGATAATACAAAAAATAATGATGTTTCTATTCCATTAACGTTAAATGGAAATACATTTGAAGGTATTTACAATGGAGATACAGAGTTAGTTGAGGATACGGATTATACCTATGATAGTACAACAGCAACTATAACATTAAAAGGAAGCTATATTAACAGTCTTATTTCTGGAGATTATGGTAAAAAAGCAGCTTTATCTATGAAATTCAGTTCGGGCGCAGATTGGACTCAGAATATTTGTTATTATAATACACCAGTATTAAAAGACGCTACAGGAACAACATCAGAGTTTAAAATACCAGTAGATTTTAATGGAGCAACTCTTGAGAAAGCAACATCTCAGACAGGTTATTGGCAGTTTGTATCCAATAATACTTGGTGGCAGTACTTAGAGTATGATTCAGAATTTACAGCTGATTACTCTGCAAGTACAATTAATATGTTAGCAAATTATCTGAAACTTGTAGATAATAAGAAAATTGATTTAATTTTCACATTTTATGACGGTACTGTTGTAACTTACACAATTACAGCAAACAATGGTACCATTACAGGTACAACAACAGATGTTCAGTCATCTGTTGGAACAGAAGTACCAGCAACAAGTGAAGCACCAGTTGTAACAAGTGAGGCACCAGCAACAAGTGAAGTACCAGTTGTAACAAGTGAAGCACCAGCAACAAGTGAAGTACCAGTTGTAACAAGTGAGGCACCAGCAACAAGTGAAGTACCAGTTGTAACAAGTGAGGCACCAGCAACAAGTGAAGTACCAGCAACAAGCGAAGCACCAGCAACAAGTGAGGCACCAGTAACAGGTGCAGTTCCAGAAGTGGCTGTTACAACAACAGTAAATGGTGGAGTATCTCAGAACTATACGATTTCAGCAAAGAATGGTACAATTGATTTATCTAAAGTAGTTGTACGTTATAACTATACAAAAGATGGAAATCAGGATCAGTCTTTCTGGTGTGATAATGCAGGTTTACAATTAAACGAATCCCCATATTATGTAAATTATACTTCTGATGTAAATGCAAAATTTGGCGATGGATATCTTGAATTATCTTTCAACAAAGGATATCAGTTTGCTGATGGAGCACTTACTATTGGATGCAGATTTAATAATAGTGACTGGTCTGCATATTCAAACTTCAAAGGTGGAAATATTGAAGTTTATTATGATGGACAGTTAGTACAGGTAGTAAAATAGTATAAAAAAACGGTTTATAGAATTCCTCGAGATGCAGATTGTATTTCGAGGAATTTTTTGCATTACTTTTGACAGCATTCTAATAGAATGATAAGATGAAAAGCGAGGTGAAAATATATGAGTGAAAATAGTACTGGAAATAGATTAGTAGATTATGTTCCGGATTATGTTGTATTTGATTTAGAGACAACTGGTTTAAATTCAAGTATAGATAGAATTATAGAGATAGCAGCAGTAAAAGTAAGAGATAGAAAAGTAATAGATACATTTTCTACTTTGGTAAATCCAGAAAGGAAAATTCCAAAGGCTGCAAGTCGGGTAAATGGAATAACAAATGAATTAGTAGCAGATTCCCCTAAACTTGGTGAGATTTTTGAAGCATTTTTGATGTTCATAGGGGATGATATTCTGGTAGGACATAATATTCATTCCTTTGATATGAAATTTGTCAGAAATGCAGTTGATGAGTGTGGGCTGGGTGTGTTAGGAAATGATTATATAGATACTCTTTATATGGCTAGAAAATGCCTTCCAGAATTGTCCCATCACAGGCTGGCAGATATAGCAGAGTACTTTCATATTAGTGCAGAAGGTGCACATCGGGCACTAAATGATTGCATTATAAATCAGAAAAGTTATGAGGAACTAGGGAAGCTTCAGAAGAATATAACAATCATCTGCTGTCCAAAGTGTGGTGGTGAGTTAATAAAAAGAAAGGGCCGTTATGGAGAGTTTTATGGATGCAGTAACTTTCCAAAATGTAGATATGCAAAGAGTATTTGTTCTAAGTAAGTAGAGAAAATAAAAAAGCTGTAAAAAGTTGTTGACAAAGAACTGAGATGCTGATATACTAGAGCAAGTCAGCAGCGAGTTGAACGAAAAGAACCGACA
>CAKPAZ010000038.1 GCA_934133195.1 uncultured Bacilli bacterium
TCGTTTATTATTTCTTGTATTATCATAAGTATCACCCAGATACAGTTTAACATAGAATGATCCATATTTCAACTAACATGACAAAGAGCCAACTTATTGTACACTATCTTTTTATGTTAAGAGAAAATAGATAACGAAATAAGTCAACCTATAGTTGAATTGTAATATAATAATAGTAACATAGTAACAAAAATAAGGTATAAAAGACAATTATGGATTGAATTTTTTAAAATGATGTGATATACTACAAAAGTACTTAATTTTAAACATCAATATGGACTCTTGCAGATTCTAATGCTTACATAAGACTATTCAGTTACAGATTTTATGTGAATAGTGAATCTAAGTTTGTACAGAAATTTTACGATTCTGGACAAATAAAAGGAGGATATTTTAATGTTAAGTAAAGTAATGATTAAAGGGATCGCAGTTTATCATCCAGATGATTGCGTATCCAATGAAAAGTATTTTAAGCATTTTGAGAAACAGGGAAAGGATATCAGACATCTTTATGAAGATGTCTATGGGCGTGAATATCGTTATGAAATTCATAATGAGGGAAAGCCGAAAGAGGAACAGGAAAATACACTGACAATGGAAATCAAGGTTGCGAAAAAGCTTTTGAAACAGCTTAATATGTCTGGAGATGAAGTAGATGGGCTTATTATTGCAAACCAGATTCCGGAATATTTTGTTCCGAATGATGGAATTTTAGTTCACCATGCGATAGGTGCAAATAAAAATTGTTTTACATATGACGTTAACTGTAATTGCGAAGCAATGGTTATGAGTATGCTAAATGGCATGTTTTTCTTAGATAATTCACCTAAAATGAGAAATATTCTTGTTGTAGGTGGAGATTATCTTACACAATCCCATGATCCTGATAATGAAATGTTTTATGGGTGTTTTGGTGATGCTGCATGTGCTATTATGCTTACGAAAACAGAAGAAACAAGACTTTTAGATTACGAATTCTTCACACAACTCGATGAACCAAGAAACATTTTATATCCAGGCTGTGGTTTTTCTAATATTCCTAAGGGGGTTGATACTTTGACAGTTTCTTCTCCAGTTTCAGTAGATCTTGAACTTACAGTTCAGAGGTTTAAAGACATTCTGGAAAGGAACAATTTGACTATAGATGATATTGGTGGGTGCTGTTTTGGACAATTTGTTAAGAAAAATTTGGCATATGTGAAAGAGCAGTTAGGAATTCGAGATGGTATTATGCCATTTGTTGGTGACCGGTATGGTTACACAGGGGTAAGCAGTCCGTATTTAGCTTTTAATGAACTAGTTGAGAAAAATGCAATTAAACGGGGAGATTATTTACTTGTTTGGACTCATGGTGCAGGTATTCAACATGTAATATCGTTAATTCAATATTAAATACATAAAGTAAGAAAGAAAACTGCAATTAATTAAGAAATAGTTTTGTAAATTTTTTTTATGAAGAAAGCAATTGTATTAATCAAGGGTCGGCACTATTGATAGATTGGCAAGATGAACATTAGGAAAGACTGATAAATCATCCAATTAAGAGAATGTTTTTAATCGTCCTAATTGACTTTTTTGCTTCAAGTAATCCGTAAATGAGCAGATAAATCTAAAAATAAAATTAAAGGTTAAATAGAATGAGATTTAGATATTAAATGAAAATAAATAAAGTATATGGTTGAAAAAAAAAATAACCGATTGTATAATATCTGTAAAAATTAAAAGAAAGTTGGGATGATAATGAGTAATCGGGGGAAATATGTAAACAAATTTATGATGATTTATGGTAGCCTTATGTATGTTCTTTTTTTCGGTTTCGTAATATGGGAAACACGATTTCAGGAACGATTAATTATGCCAATCTGGGTTGGTGGTGTGAACGGCATATTAACAATTTTAATCTTTTGCTATTATATGAAACATAAAGAAAATCCAACGGTTGTTAATATGTTAGCGGTTAACTCGGCATCTATGTATATAGGAGTGATGTTGTTTACGAATTATCCAGAGATGTATGCATTTGCATTTATTACAAATTCCTGTGTTATTCTGATGAGTGATTATACACAGTGTGTATCTACTAATATTGCAATTATTATCAGCAATATGGGAATTTTTATATTTAGGGTACTACGTGGGACAATGTCAATACAAACTGCAGGTGTACTTGCTTTCGTCACCATCGTTTATTCAGCTTTTTGGTTGAAAATTATTAAAATTGAACAGGATTTTGTTAAGCAGGATGCAGATATCATTCTTGGGCAGAAGAAAGAACAGGAAGATAAAATTAAAGAATTAAACAAAGCATCTCAAGAAATGAGTGAATTTATACATAGTATTAGTGGACTTGCGCAAGAACTTCAGTCTCATATGAAAGAATCTACAGATGCAATAAACAATATCTCAGATGCTACGACGGATACCGCAGATAGTATTCAAAAGCAGACAAACTTGACTACTATAATTCAAGACATTATATCTGATTTGAAAGATACAGTTGGATTGGTTCAAAATAAAGTTGGACAGTCAGTTGAAGTTTCTAAAGAAGGAAAAAGTGTTATGGATAAGTTGAGTTCAAAGACCAATATGATTGTTTCGGATAACCGTTTGGTTGTGGAAGAAACCCAGCGAATTAGTGAAGAAATTGAAAATATCAAAGGTATTACAGAATCAATTACACAAATTACAAGTAACACTAATTTGTTAGCCTTGAATGCTTCTATTGAAGCAGCTAGAGCAGGTGAAGTTGGTAAAGGATTTGCGGTTGTTGCAGATGAAATTAGGCAGTTAGCAAATGATACTAAAGTTGCAACGACGAAAATTAATGATGTATTGGATGGATTTATACAAGGTATTTCAAATATTACACAAGTAGTAAACACAACATCGGATAACATTGAAGATGAAGCTCGTTTTATGGAAGAGGCAAATCATTTCTTTACAACAATTGGTACAGAACTTAAGGATTCACATAAACTTGCAATTGAGTTAAATGAGAAAAGTGATAATTTGATGGAGTCAAATGAACAGTTTGTAGATCATATTAATAACTTATCAGCAATGAGCGAGGAAGTATCAGCGCAGTCTAGTAACACAGTAGAAATTCAGCAACAAAGTTATGAGGCATCTGTCCAAATTGCAGAGGATATCGATGAACTTGTCCAAGTTGTCGGTCGATTGTGCTAATATTTATATTAAGCAATTAGCAATTAAAATGTTGCTATTCAGCCTTAATATTATTATAGTTGGAAAAAATATGAATTATAATTAACGGCTTCTACTTGTTTGAAGCCGTTTTTTGTATAAACAAGAAAACTGTCAACTAGTATGCAATAAACAGTGTCAAGCTCTTTTGAAAATGTCCTCAAAAAGTAAGTAATCATCCGTATATTGACATTATATAAAAGCCACCTGATATGTTTTCCCCTGGCTGTTTGCCAGTTCTT
>CAKPAZ010000039.1 GCA_934133195.1 uncultured Bacilli bacterium
GTATTTTATGAAGCAGAAAGTGAAGAAGGATTAACCTATTTATCGAAATCAAGTATTTATTCTTATCCACAAAAGAACGTATTAAAACTAAAAGAACATTATTACATTCGTTTAAGTGATGGAAATTTATTTGAAGTTTATAAGAATGAAAATGGACAACTATTAATTCCTTTAATCATGGGAAATGAAACAACGTATGTAAAAGATACGGAAGAAAAAGATTATGTTATAAGTGATTTTGTGGATAAAAGTTCAGATAAAAAGTATAGTGTTTCGGTTACAATGCCCGATGGCTTAGTATACGATGATGGTATTTTATATATTAGCGGAAATGCAATACAAGAAGTTACTTATAAAGAATTCCCACTTTTATTAAATAATGGTAAATATTCGATTCCCAAATTAAAAAGAATCATTCGCATAAAGAGTGGTACTGCCGTCATTTTTGAGTATGAATCTTATTCCGAAGAAATAGAAATTATTTATCAACCTACCTATGAATTTCAAGTGGCTAGTGAAGAAGAATACATGAATGAAGATGTGATGAAAATCGATGAAAATATGAAGAGTTATGAAGAAAGAATTTCCACATATAAAGAAAAAATTAAAGAACTCTCCTCTTCTATCATTTCATCAAAACAATATGCAGAATGTTACCGACTTTATTATCTTTTGAATTTCCATAAAACCTATCAAGAGTTTTTTGGTAATTTAAATGAAGCAAATGAATACCGTCCAGAACTCATTAAATCAAGAGTAGAAGAACATCAAAATAACTATGTACAAAAACTTCAAGAATTAGCAAGTTATGGAAAAGCACTTCCCCAATTAGAATATCAATATCAATTGCTTAAAGAAAGAAAAGAAGCATTATTAAAAGAAGAAAAAGATGAAGTAAGAGATATTATTGTGGACCAAAGTAATAATGTCCTAGGCTTTGATAAAGAGGGTCGTTTAGTTTTAATTCAAAGTGCCAAAGAAGAAAAACTTGTTCTAGAATATGAAGATGATGATTTATTATCTATTCATGGTGAGCAAGAAAAGGTTTTGTTCTCATATAACAATGAGCATCAATTTGTTGCAATGCAAAATGAATTAGGTGTTTTAACTAAGTTCCAACTTGAGGATGATGATCTTGTTCAAGTAAACTTTGTAAAGGAAAAAAATGAAACACATACAGTATCATTTGTTTATAGTAATCATAAGTTGAGTCATATTGAAGACTTTTCTGGTTTTATGCATGACATTACCTATAATGCAACTTCAATTGTGATTGCTCAAAAAACAAAAACCAAACAAATTGCAAAATCAACGACTTTGTTATTAGAAGAGCCACGTATCATTGTACAAGAAAAGATTGAAAAATCTTCAGATTCTTCTACTTGTACAGTTACGAATATGCAAACAACTCAAAGTATAGTTTATGAATTTGATCAAGTTGGAAATGTAATAAGAATGCAAAAGAAAACACCAACACAAAACAAGGAAAAAGAAACAACCACTTATCATTATGAAGGTGATCATTTACGATTTGTCGCTAATTACAAAGATTATCAACTATTAAAAACAATTGAAAATACAAGTACCAATACGAGTTATCAAAAAGAGATTACTTTAAGTATTGGAAACGAAGTGACAAAAGATCTTCGTATTTCATCTTTACCCACTTTTGGAGCTTATTATTTGACTTTTAATCTTGTTTTAGAAACGGCAATTTTAAATGGATTAAAAGTGATGCTTTGTGTAAAAGTAACTGATAAAGATGGGAATATTAGAGAATATCAAGAGAATATGGAAGGAAAGATTTCATCCCACATGGGAATTCCTTTCGGATTAAAAGATACGGATACCTCTATTCAAATTGCTTTACAAATGAATCAAAATCTTGCATTATCAAGTATTCAAAATATGGAATTATATTTAGCGAATACTTCCGTTTATGAATACAATGATCAAAAACAACTGGTAAAAGAAATTTCTGGTGTAGAAGAAGTAAGTTATGGTGAATTTGTAGAAGAACAACCAACTTATGTGAGCAAAACAGATGGTTATGGAAATATTACTTACGTACGCTACTCAATTGATAATGATGGAAAAGTAATGCGCACTGTTGATGAAAAAGGAAGAGAAGTGAGCTATCTTTATGATGAAGAAGGAAGAGTGATTGAAGAAAGAAGTTATCATTCTTCTGCACCATTAGAAGCAAGAGTAAAACGCTATATCTATGATGAAAAAGGCCATCGTCAATTGATTTCTAATGGTCGAACAATGAATCAAAAAGAATTATATCAAGAATTAGTTACCTATCCAAATACAGATTTGCTTCGTTATACTCGTTCACCACGAGGCGTAAAAACAAATTATGGTTATGATTTCCATACGGGTGAATTAACACAAATGGGAGCAGATAACCATGGAGTAATGAACACTACTTTAATGAGTTATCGCTTTGGCTTACTCACTTCATTAGAACATCATGGTATGAATATTTTATATTATTATGATGGAAGGGGAAGAATAGTAAAAAGAATTATCCCAGGAGGCTTTGAAGTTGCTACAACTTATGAAGACCCTTCTCTAAGTCCAGATCCTATATATCCAGATAAAAAAAGAATTACATCTAAAGTAACTACAACCACAAATGGGACGCAACAAGTAATTACTACCTATAATGAAGATGGAAAAGTGATTCAAGTAAAAAATGGTAATACCGATACCATTGATTATGCTTATAACAACGATGGTACATTAAGAGAAATCATTGGTGCTGGGGAAATGATTTCCTTTGATTATTTTAAGAAAACTGGAAATGTCAAATCACAAATTATTTCAACTCCAACTTATACATGTAGTTTTGAAAATGCCTTAGATGAAAAAGGGAGAGTAAAAAACTATAGCATTCAATTAGGAAATATTACTACTTCACATACTTATTCTTATAATAGCATTAATCAATTAACAAAAGATGCAGTATCAATTTCTTCATTAAAAAATGACGCTAGTGTAACGCAATCCTATAGTTATAGCTATGATGTTTTAAGTAGAATTAAAGAAATTACGGTTTTTCAAGGAAGCAAATTATTATATAAAAACCAATATAAATACTTACAAAATGATGATTGTACATTTAATTTAATCACTTCTCATAAAGTTATTATTCCAAATAAAGGAACCGTAGAAACTCAATATACTTATGATGAAGAAAATCAAATTTCTAC
>CAKPAZ010000040.1 GCA_934133195.1 uncultured Bacilli bacterium
TCAAATGGTCTATATCTTACAAAAGAAACGGAATTTAGTGATGAATTAGATATTAGATTTAAAAATAATGGTTCAACTAATGTTGAAGTAACAATCGTTGAAAAAGATCACCTAAATAATACTATTGATATAGGATCAGTAGATTTAGAATTTACTTTAAAAGTTTATTTAAATGATGATAAAAGTACGCTACTTGGAACAATCCCTTGTGTTGTTAAATATTACTTTACAACCACAAGTCCAATTGACTAATAGAAAGAAAGGAAGATAAAAATATGAAACTTAGTACATTAAAACAAAACTTAGGAACAAAATTACAAAAGGTTAATACAAATAATACTTGTGATCAAGTAAAACTAATTGGAGTAACAGGAAGTAAAGGTAAATCAACAGTCTGTTACATCTTACAAGAATACTTAAAGCTAAAAGGTAAAAAAACTTCTCTTTATAGTAGTATCAAGATTGATGCAGAAAATAGTTTATATTCAAAAGATGAAGCAATAAACCGAGCTTTAGAAAATGAAGTAGGATTATACAAAATGATTAATAATCTAACCAGTGATCAAGAATACTTAATCATTGAAGTAAATGAAAAAGCCATTGAAGAAGGTCTAACCAAAGACCTTCCCTTCAAGGTTAGATGTCTTACTAATCTAAACCCTAGACATAACTTAGAACAATATAGTGAAGAAGAATATGTAAACTTAAAAAAATCATTCTTCAAAGATTTTAGTGAAGAATGTACATGTGTATATGGTTTAGTCGATTATGACAAACCATTATTTCAAGAATTATTAGAAATAAATGATATGCCAAAGATTACTTTTACATCTAACTATATTAGCCAAGTAAAGAATGTTGATAAAGATAGTATAACTTGCTTATTAACTGACATTGAAGAAAAAGAGAATGGATATGCTTTTACCATTAAACTAAGAGATCAAGAATTTGTAATTAACACAGCTACATCGTTTAAGTACAATATTTTAAATTATCTATGTGTAATTAGCATCCTTGATGCTTTAAATGAATTTGATGTAGAACTATTCAATAGATGTATCAATAATATCATGATTCCCGGAAGAGTAGAAACCATTAAAGTTAAGGGAAGAACAATCATTGTAGATTTATATCTTGCATCAACGATTCAAGAATTATTCAAACTAAAAGAAGCAGGAAAAGTTAAAAGCATTAAGGTAGTTCTTGGAAGTGTAGGACATGGATTTGTAAATTGGGATGATACCTTTAATAAAGGTAGACATTATCAAAAAAGACATGAAACAAGAAACTATGTAGCTAAACTTTTAAAGGACTATGCTGACTACGTATATTTGACTGAAAATGATCAAGGGGTAGAAAGTGTAAAAGAAATAGGAGAAGAAATAAAAATGGCTCTTGGGACAGTAAAAAGTGAAATCATTCCAACAAGAGAAGAAGCCATAGAGAAAGCCATTGAAAACTCAAAAGTAGGAGATGTCATCTTCATTAGTGGTAGAGGAAATAGGAAAATTCTATACAATGGTGAAAAAACAGTAAAGTTTGTTAGTGATATTGAAATAGTTAATGATACAATAAAGAAACTAGGATGGTAAAACATATGGCAAGTAAAGTATATCAATATAAAACAGAATATGATTTAAATGATGGAACAATGTATGTAAATACTTATAACGGGGGTATGGTCTATACTTACCCCCTAGTAAGTATAGGTGAAAATACCTTTAAAATAAATGTAGGACTTGTCTATAATTCAAACTTTAAAGAATCATTCTTTAAAAAGATTATAATGGGTAATGAAAAAGGATGGAAACTAAACATTGAAGAATTAGTAATTAAATATGATAGTCGTTTTAACCTAGATGGTTTTATCTATAGTGATTATGTCTATGTCGATTCAATGTGGAACATCCACCGCTTTGTACAATACAAAGTAACCGGAAGTCTTACTGAATATTATGATGAAAGTGGAACCGGATTAAAACTAAAAGTCGAACCAAATAAAGACATCATAATGGTCGATGAAGAAAACAATGAAAGAATCTTTGATAAAACAACCGGAAAACTAATAAAAGTAATATCAATTATTAATTATTCACTTCAAAAAGCAATTATATATGATAACTTTCAAAGAGTAATTAAAGTCTATGATTCAAGAAAACAAAATCGATATGTAAGCTTTAGTTATGATGAAGAAAGTAATCTAACTCAAGTAACTACCACTATTAATAGTTGTTACTACACTTTAGAATATGAAAATAACCTAACCAAGATTAATGAACAAGTAGGAGAAAAGATAAGACCTTTAATTGAATT